>JAGVYR010000011.1 GCA_018303185.1 Candidatus Woesearchaeota archaeon
AATGCAAATGATGCCTGCGGAAGCAATAATGGACTAACGCAGGGAGGCGTGACAAACACTTCCGGATATATTGGAGAAGCATACAAGGTCGAAAGAGGCGCCAGCGGCTATGTTACAGTTACTGATTCAAATACTTTAGACAATAAGGGAAATCTGACCATGGAGGCATGGTTTAATACAAATAACAGCGCTGCCAGTATACAGTCTTTATTGCATAAATTTGATACTGGCGGAAATCAAAGAGAATGGCAATTCGAATTAAGAAACAGGTTTAGCGATGGAAGATTATTTTTCTTATTGACTATGGTGAATAAAAGCGGAGTTGTAGGCGCTGAGCTGGGAAGTGAAAGCATTTGGTCTAATACAAGTGTTGAGCCAAACAGATGGTACCATGTTGCGGCCACTTACAGCTTAGGGGGAACTGCTACAATTTACCTTAATGGCGTCCCTGATGGAACAAAACAAACTCAACTTTCTGCAGTGGCAGTCGGAACTGCACCCTTTTTGGTAGGAACGCAGTTTAGCGGCGGAAGCGGGACCCACTTCTTTGACGGCACCATTGACGAAGTCGCGCTCTACAACAGGAGCCTGACAGAAAACGAAATCCAGTCCCATGCAGGGGCTGTCTATGCAAGGGACAAGGGAAAGTATGGGGGCGGATTTTACATTTCAAATGAAACAATGCTTAAATTCAGAACAGACCAGAATATTGAAAAAATTGGAACAATCCAGTTTTGGCTGAAACCGGGATGGAATGGCAATGATAATGTGTTGCATTACTTATTTGATACTGCTGCCAGCGCAACATCCAATAGGATTTCAATATATAAAACCAGCGGAAATAGCTTAATAATGAACTTGACTGGAAGCGCTGGCTCAAGGGCGCAGGCATTTGCTGTTGATAATACTAATTTAGCGAAAAATAATTGGCAGCATCTTGCATTTGCTTATTCAGCTACAAATGCAACTGGAATTTACATTAATGGAATCAAGCAAAGCTCTGCTTATTCTGAAGCCCAAACATTCGCGGAAATAAATAATTTTGCAGGATATATGTTCATAGGAACTGATTTCAGCCAAAACTTCATTGCAAACGCAACCTTTGATGAGTTCAAGATTTCAAGCAGGGAATTAAAGGAAAACGAAATTAATAATGAATATTTAGGAAACTTCAACCACAGCTCAGGCACGATGCAGTTTTACACTGCAGCAGACTGGCAGGGGAATGACGGGAATGAGTATTACTTCTTCAGGATAAAGAGCAGGAATATAAATAACGCTTTCAGGAGCAGCTTATTTTCATTGTACAAGTCAAATGACAATGCCTTAGTGTTTAATGTGAGCGATGGAGTAACTAGTGTTGGCGCTTCTTACGATATTTCAGACTGGCGGGCAAATAACTTTACCCATGTCGCTGCTGCTTGGGATTCGAATAATATTAAGCTATATACAGATGGCACATTGAGGGCAACAACATCCGCTTCCGGAATTAATTTCAACCGCATAAAGAATAATTTGACTTCCTACATGTACATTGGAAGCTTTAATTCGACAGCAGGGCATTTGAACGGCACAATAGACGAATTAAGCATCTGGAATTATCCGCTTTCAAGCACTGAAATAAAGCCGCAGGGATACTTAAGAAGCGAAGGGGAAACATTAGCGGATGCAAACAGGCGGTATCTGCAGTGGCGTACAATAATTACGAGCAGGCATCCGGAAGCTTCTGCTTCTCTTGAGGCTTTGGCTCTGCAGGCAAACGAGACTGACATCCCTGTTTTAAATTCCGTTTATAATGTCCCAGCCTATCCAATGAAAGACGGCAATGTGACTTTTGTCGCTTCTATAACTGACAATGACAATGATATCTTATATGTGAATTTTACAATATATAATGCTGCAGGAGCACAATTGTTCAGCCAGCTCAACGGCAGCAAAAATGGAAATTTATGGAACATTACATACAATTTAAGCTCTTACCAGACCTATAAGTGGAACGTTTCGATAGCGGATGCTGACGGGTTTGTGCTGAATTCAAGCACCCAGACAATAATTTTAATGCAGGTTGCAGAATCTTTGAATGACACAATTTTCATTGAAAACCAGAATACTGCTGCATATGTTGCCGGAAGGATAAACCTCAGCAACAGCACGAATGTCTCTGCCAATGCAATTAATATATTCATGAACGGCACTTTGATGGGGCTGAATAATTTAACGCCTAACATAGATATTCCTGACAAGCAGCTTATTGATGAAGATGACACTGACTTCAGCGCAGGAACTTTGGTTAATGTGTCAGTATATGGAACAGGAAGCGATGCCAACATTTCATTGAAGAAGAGAAAAACAAACCTTTACCCCAATACTACAGGAAACTTTACCTCCCAGAGCTTTGATGCCGGCGTAATTGCAAACTGGACTTACATACAGTGGAATGACTTTGCCAACAATAATTACGGAAATGATTTGAGCAGCTCAATTAACTCTTCTGTTGTCCTTTACATGAAATTTGACAACCAGACTGGGGAAAGCGAGAGGCAGCTGAATGAAAGCTATAATATCTCAGAGCAGGCGAATCTGGTGTTATATATGCAGTTTGAGAACAAAACCGTGGAAAGCGAGAGGCAGCTGAATGAGACTTACAACATATCTGCAGAAACTAACTTGGTTTTGTACATGAAGTTCAACAATGAAACCGGAGAGAGTGAAAGGGCCATTAATGAAAGCTATAATGTAAGCGCTGAAACTAACCTTGTTTTGTACATGAAGTTCAACAATGAGACTGGGGAAAGCGAGAGGCAGCTGAATGAGACTTACAACATAAGCAACGAGCAGAATCTTGTCTTGTACATGCCGTTTGACAGCTCGAATGCGTTTGAATTGGCGCCGAATGCTTCCACTGTCCTTTTAATGCACTTCAATAATGATACAATAACAGGGGAGAATGCTTCTTTGTTTTTGGACAATTCAACCTATTCAAACAACGGAACGTGCAAATTGGGGCAAAGCCAGTGCCCGATATTCGATGACAGCAGCGCAAAACTCGGGAGGGCGGGGATTGAATTTGACGGAGTTAATGATTTTGTTAATGTCAGTTTTACTCAAAATTTAAACATCACCAAGTCAATTACTGTGGAAACCTGGGTTAAGCTAAATACCCTCGGGAGAAATATGCTAGTTAATAAACAAACTAGTGGTACGCAAAGGTCATATGTGCTGTATACAGAAACGAATCAAAATAACCAGCCAAGGTTCTTTGTTTCTAGCGATGGTGATTATATTGGTTCAAGGGATGTCAGGGCAACTACAAGTTTAACGCAAAGTGAATGGCACCATGTCGCTGGAACTTATGACGGAAATACTATAGGCATATATGTTGACGGAGTTCTCTCAAATTCAAGCCCTGCAACAGGCAATATATTCAGCTATCAATCAGATATTGAAATTGGGCTAGTACCATGGTCACCTACCTATATATTAAACGGCACAATGGATGAAGCCGCAATCTGGAACGTTTCTTTAAGCCCTGAAATCATTGCAAGGCATTCTGGTTATGGAATTGACAAAAGCATTTACGGGAATAATGCTACTTTGATGAATGGAAGCGCAATTAACTTTACTGGAAAGTTCGGGGAGGCGATGCAGTTTGAAGGCATTAGCGATGGGTTAGTTATCAAGGATAATGATATCTTTGATTTTGGATCAGGAAGCTTTACTTTGGAATCCTGGGTTTATCCTGACATCCTAGACACTGCAACCGACTCCAAACCAATAATATTAAAAGATGATGGAGGGAGCAACAGGCAGTTCATACTACAGGCATCTATAGATAATCCCGGAGATGTTGACTTCATTGTTTTCCAGACAGCTTCAGACTTTAGAAGGATAAAAACCAGCACTGGAGACCTGAAGGCAAAGCAGTGGCAGCACCTCGCAGCCACAAGCGACGGGGCAGGCAATCTTATAGTTTATGTTAATGGGGTGCAGGTTTCAGGGACATTTTCAGGTACAGGCGACGGTACTATGCAGGCCACGCCATCCAATTTAGGGATAGGCATGAATCCTCATGGCGGGCTTGCAAATACTTTTAATGGCACAATAGACGAAGCCGCAATCTGGAATGTTTCCTTGTCAGCAGACAAGATAGCGGAGCACGCAGGCTCCAAAGTTATAGATTCATCTTTAAGAAAAAACAACGGGACTTTCTTCACAGACGAAGGCAAAAATTTCGGCAATGACTTCGTGCTTGGAAAATTCGGCAAGGGGCTTGATTTTGATGCAATTGACGATTACCTAAATATAACGTCAGATGACTTCCTGCTTGCGAACAAAAACTTCACCATAGAAGCATGGGTGAAGTCAAGGAAAATGCCCAGCAACGGAGGCTCAGTAAGCAGGGTTATAATGTCCAACGGAGGCGCGGAATTCAAGTATACTCTGCAGTTTAGGGAGGACCTTGACCAGTATGCGTTCTACATGTCCAGCAGCGGCCTGAACACTTTCTCAGGGGTGCATCCTGACAATGACGGAATGTGGCACCATGTTGCCGGAGTATTTGACACAAATGACTCATATATGTACTTTGACGGCGTGCGTGAAGGAAGCCAGTCAAGCCTTCCTCTGTCGGCATCTTCAGACTCAATATTGATAGGCTCTGACGGAACAAATCCTACTGACAGAGGGTTTAACGGAACAATTGATGAAGCTGCCGTATGGAACATTTCATTATCGGCGGACAAGATATCCGAACATGCAGGCTCAAAGAGGCTGGACAGCAGCATTTACGGCAATAACGGCACCTATTTCTCCGGCACAAGCTCTGATTTCGGAGCAAATTTTACTCTAGGCAAGTTCGGGAAAGGATTGGTGTTTGACGGGGTTAATGATTACATAAATGTGACCAATAATGCCGGGATTAATATAACAAGCCAAATGACTATTGAGGCATGGTTCAAGTACACTGCTCCATATATCTCAGATGCCTATTTGATGGAAAAAATCGGCGGCAATGACGGCTATCATCTGGGGTTCTTTTCAGGGCCGGTTCCGAAGGGACTGTCATGCCAAGTTCAGGACAATGCCGCATGGACGAGCGCGAATGGGAATGGGGGAGAGCACGCATTCAATGACGGCATGTGGCACCATGTTGGGTGCACTTTGGACAATAATTATCTTATTTTGTATGTTGACGGCAAGGCTATAGCAACGACTTCAGCCTCCAGTGTGGGGGATTTGAATAACTCCCAGAATCTTTATTTGGGAGCGCTTGACGGGAAATCGAACTTCTTCAACGGCACAATAGACGAAGTTGCAATATGGAACATTTCTCTTTCAGCAGACAAGATAGCTGAGCATGCAGGCTCGAAGAGGCTGGACTCAAGCATTTACGGAATTAACGGCAGCTATTTCTCCAATGAGAGCATGGAGTTCGGGGTTAACTTCACTCTTGGGAAGTTCGGAAAAGGAATGGTTTTTGATGGGAGGAATGATGTAGTTATAGTTGCCAATGATTCCAGACTGAATATAACCAATCAAATTACATTAGAAACCTGGCTTTACTATACGCAAAATACCGGCGGCCAGCCTTCATTGATAGGGAAGAGCATTGGTGGGACCAATACAAGAAGCTTTGCCCTTGACCTTGGCGGGGCTTCCAGCACGCCAAGATTCCTGATAAGCCATTCAGGAAGCTGGGATATTGTGCTCAGCGCGGCAGATCCTATAGATTTTAACAAGTGGATTCATTTGGCCGGAACGTTTGACGGGACAGAAGCAAGGATATATGTTGATGGAGTATCGGAAGGCAGTGTAGTGAATGCGGGAGGAATAAATCCCACGACGAACCAGGTCTACATTGGGAGAGTGCCGGGATTCGAATGGTTTAAAGGGACTATGGATGAAACTGCTATTTGGAATGTTTCCTTAACAGCAGACAAGATAGCGGAGCACGCAGGCTCCAAGAGGTTAGATAGTTCAATCTATAGGAATAATGGGACTTATTTCTCCAATACAAGCATGGAGTTCGGGGCTAACTTCACTCTTGGGAAGTTCGGGAAGGGGTTGGAGTTTGACGGGAGGAATGATTACATAAATGTTTCCAATTCAACAAGCTTAAGCATCACCGGAAGCCAGATAACTATAGAGGCTTGGATTAATCCAACATCCGCCCCCTCTAGTTTTTATGCTATATTAGAAAAGAATCCTGTATCTAATGACCAAAGGTATATAATTTATATTAATTCCGCAAACAAGCTTAGTTCAATAATTAAAACCGGAAGCCAAGTGGCTTGCACGTCAACAACACCTATAACTGCAAATAAATGGAACCATATAGCTAGCGCCTATGATGGCAGCAAAATAAATCTATATGTGAATGGCGTTTTGTCGGGCAGCTGCGCCCAAAGCGGAAATATTGCGGGAACAGACGGAAGTGTCCACATAGGCGGCTATGATGCCGGGACCAATTTTTTCAGTGGGACTATAGATGAACCGGCTATCTGGAATATCTCCCTCTCAGCAGACAAGATAGCAGAGCATGCCGGCGCTAAAGTTCTGGATTATTCAAGTTATGGAAACAACGGAACTTATTTCACTAATGTAACACGGGATTTCGGGCATAACTTTACTTCAGGAAAGTTCGGGAAAGGATTGGAGTTTGACGGGAAGAATGATTATGTTGATGCTGGAAACGGAACGATTTTTGATTTAAATGCAACATATACTATAGAAACATGGGTGAAATTTAAGGGTGTGGATGGGAGGCAAGATATAGTAAGTAAATATGATGCAGCTTTAGGCGCAAGGGGCTACCTGATAGAGTACGATGGCTCGTGCCCCAAACAATTTAGTTTTGGAATATCCTCAACAGGATCGTCATTTACTGGAGGTATTAGATGCTCTGCTTTTTCACCAGTAGCGGATACATGGCATCATGTAGCTGCAGTTTTTGATGCAGGCAATAGGCAGGATATTTTTGTTGATGGCATTGATAGAACTGGCAGTTGTCCAACTGGAACTTGTCCAGCTGCGGTTGGAACCTTTAATAATAATCGTTCAGTGTTAATAGGCATTGGAGAAGGCGCTAGTGTACCCGGCGGCGTGAAGCAATTTCCTTTCAACGGCACCATAGATGAAGTCGCAATCTGGAACACCACCTTATCGGCAGACATAATAAAACAGCACGCCTCAAGCGGCCTCACAAACCTGTCAATCTTCTATTCCGGCTCTAACAATTCAGTATCATGGAGCAGGTGGCAAAGGGCCGCAAACTCCTCATTGGCAGAAACAGGAATCCTTTCAAGGTACTTCAGGTACAAGGCAAGGCTGGAGACAAATTCAACAAATATAACGCCCATACTGAATGATGTGACAATAAACTATACGGGAATATTCACTGACAGGTATGGCAGGTACAATTACACTTTCAATGCCCCAAGCAGCCAGGGAGCATATGCAGTGAAGGTAAATGCAACATGGGCAGGAACAATTCCCGGGGAAAATTCAGTTTCAATAACTGTGGGCGTGGGCCAGACAATAAGCCTTGCCGCAGGCGGCCTTTTCGAGATAAGGGACAATTCCGATGCAAGGCTTGCAGTGTTTGACAGCTTGGGCAATGTAAATATCAAGGGAACTTTGACAGAGTCAGGCTCTCCGTCAAATGACGGCAATGACTTTGTAATTGAAAACCAGGGAAAGAAAGCAATTGCAGTCATAAAGAACCCGGAAGGAAACTTAATACTCAACAATACATTGAGCCAGTCCAATCCAAGCTTAAGCCCAACCCTAAACAGCTTCATAATACAGAATTCCAGCGCAAGGGCAGTGGCTTACTTTAACGCAACTGGAGGCTTATTCCTGACAGGAGTGCTGACAGAGGATGTGGTGTTTGAGTGATTTTATCGGCTTTGGCATTTTAATCTTCCAAAATCTGCCTTATTCTGCTGACAAATTTGCCAGCATCCTCAAACACCTGATGCGATTCCTGCTTTGTGTATTCAGCGTCCACGTCATACTGCGCATGCCTTCTTGTCTGGCGGCCGCTTTCGATATAGCTTATGTAAACATGCCTTAATGTCTTTACAAAATCAAACTCCAATTCTTCGTCTGTGGCATAATGCTTTGCAAGGCTGGCTATAGTTGCTATGTGCGAACTGCATTTTATCTTTTTCCTGGCGATGGCTGCAGTTGCGGCATGGTGCATTGAATAATACGAGATTATGATGAACCAATGGTAGAGGTTCTTGTAATTTTCCGGAAGACCTATCCCGAGCTTCAATTCCGGGCTTTCAATGAGCTTTTTTACAGCGCTTGCCAGCAAATAGTCATCTTTGGCTCTTTGCAGGTATTTGCCGGATTTTCTTGCCTCATCGAAGCTGCTCTCCATGATTTCCTTTTCTTCCTTCAGGCGCTTGTACTCATCGCTGTACGCCTTCAGTTTCCCGCCTGATCCATTATTCAAGGATCTCACCTATAATTTTCCAGTAATTTTCATATCCTTCCAGCACTATGCCATCCTTCAAAATTTCTTTTCCAACATTAATCTCTTCTTTGCTTTTGAGCATGCTTTTAAATATTTGGTAATCGGCTATAATTGGCTGTATTTGCAGGAATTCCTTTGTGCCGAATGAAGTTATTTGAACTTTTATTTCATTTATCAAATTCCTATTGTTTTTGGAATTGACCCCCAAAATCACCAGAAGGTCTATGTCGCTCTTTTCGTGCTGCATCTGCCTTGCCTGGCTGCCAAAGAGAACTATAGATAATATTTCCTTATATCCCCTAAGAGCTTCTGTCAGACCAGTCAGTCGCTTTAATTTTTTGTTTTGGCTGATTATCCCCTGGGATATTTTAATTGAAACTCTTGCCAATTCTGATATTGCCAGCATATTCTTGAAATTAAGAGAAATCAGTTTGTAGTTCCCTATTTCCTCTATATTTATAATTTTATCTTCATGAAGCTTGTGGATTGTAAGATGAAGAGAGCCGTAAGAGAGTTTAAGGTCCTCGCTTATTGCCTTGATTGTGACTTTTTTCCCCAGAGCTCTGCTTAAATATGAGAGCGCCTTATCTTTGTAATCTGCCTGCTTAGGCGTGAAAACAAAAACATCCCGCTCTTTCCTGCCATTCCCTTTGATTATTGCTTTCTCCATTTTTGTCTTATCTTTTATTTAGATATTAGTATCTAATAATTAGATAATATATAAAACTTTCGGATTCAGGCACTTTGAAATAGGGAATTTTATATATAATAAAGTATAATCTCGCCGGAGGCAGGTTAAAAATGGATAGATACCATTATGACGAGGAATCAGATTCCCTTTTCATACATCTTAAGGAGGGGGAAGAGGAAAGCTTTGAGGAGGTAGTTCCCGGGATAAATAGCGAGCACAGGAAAGAAACTGAAAAACTGAGAAACATTGTAGGCTTGGGCGAAAGTGAGGCAATCGCATTATGCCTGCAGGAAAAAGCAAAACTGCTGCTTATAGATAACCTAGAGCCTAGAAAAATCGCCCAAACCAAAGGCATAAGATGCAGAAGCACACCTGGAATTTTGCTTGATGCCTTTAAGAACGGAATAATAAGATTTGAAGATTATGAGGCTGCAATAAAAGAGCTGTCAAAATATGCGTGGCTTTCGGGAGACATAGTTGCGTATTTTTTGGGAATTGGGTACAAAATAAAAAATAAGGGTGAAATAAAATGAAAATGAAATAAGGGGACACCCCTTATAATCCCCTTCCGCCTCGCTCCCTCGTCAGGCCTTTCAGGCATTGACGTATCCACGCTCGGCGGTTAATGTAG
>JAGVYR010000069.1 GCA_018303185.1 Candidatus Woesearchaeota archaeon
GTTGTATATGGCTAATAAAGCGAATCCTTCTTTAATTCCTGCTTCAGTAACAGTTGAATGGAGCCCTACAGGCACACATGGAACACATTACCATCCAGATGGGGGCAATGAAATACATTTATTAGCTGGACATGCAAATGATCGTGATGTTGTTCTCCATGAGTATGGTCATCATGTAATGTACGAAGCTTATGGACAAACTATGCCTCAGAATGATTGTCCTATTAGCGGGCATAATCCAATATTACGAAGTGCTCCTAATTGTGCTTGGTCTGAAGGTTGGGCAGATTATTTCCCTGTTGTTATCAATGACGATCGGGGATATGACGACTCAACCCAGAACTTTGCGATTAACCTTGAAATAGGTACAGAAACTCTCCCACAATCTTGGCAAAATGGTGACAATGTTGAAGGCAGAGTAGCTATGTCTTTATGGGATTTCTCTGACGATTCCTCTGAAGATGCTTATAATGGCAACTTCAATAATCATGTTTGGAATACTGCTGAAAGGCAGAATGATGATACGTTTTCTCAGTACTGGACAGCATGGCAAGATGATCACACTGCTATTGAAGAGAATAATTCTTTAATTGCCTTAGCTCAGAATACAATACACTACGCTACAATAGAAATTAGTTGTGCAAATGGAATTGATGAAGATGGTGACGGCTACACAGACTGTGCAGATGGAGATTGTACACAAGGTAGTCTTTCAGCAAATGGTTTCTGTTGTGGCTCTGGTTGTTCAGTAAATGGCGGTAGTTGTGCTGACGCATCAAAATCTGGCTTTACTTGTACAGATGGAAATTGTAATACATATAGTGAAGCTTGTAGAAATGGTGAACTAGAATCTTCATTGCTATGCTCGGGAACATCATTAAGTTGCTCTGGTGGAAGTTGCGAATATGGTTTTGGTGCTCCTCAATGGTGTGATGAAATAACTCCAAGCGGTAGTGCCTGTGAAAACTCACCTGGAATTTATGATGAACTGGCTTGTGAAATTTCTGGAACTGATTGCTATTACGAAAGTGAACTTTCTTGTAATGCGCCTTCTGGCTGTGATGAAAAATTACAAGATATTTGATAAATAAATCTAGGATTCCAATGTGAATGGCAAGGTACTTATATAGATAATGTTGTGGAAGAATGTGAATCAACAACTTGTGGTGCTATATCACAATGTGAAACTTGTGGTGCTATATCACAATGTGATGAGCAATTAACAGGCTACGGGTATTCAAGTTGTACAACTAGCGGTCAAACTTATTTTGCCGATAAGTGTTCATCTTCTTGTCAAGGTATAGATAGGGAGGACAATATTTGTAGAAGTTCGACATTTGCTACTGGCTGTACAGCTGCTTCAAATTGCAACGGTCTTACTATAGGTACAGATTTAAACACTTGCAATCAAGTAGACCAAACATATTATGAAGATGAATGCAGCAGCAGTTGCAGTTATCAAGATATAACTTCTGTTTTTGAATGTACGGAAACAGGTTGCTCTTGTTCACAACCATTATGTGATGGATTAACTACTGGAAGTAATATCGTAACTTGTACTTCAGGACAAACTTATTTCGCAGATAAGTGCACTTCAATAGCAGGAGGAGAAGACAGAGGGGATAATGTTTGCAGGTCATCAGCTTTTGCTACTGGCTGTAGTGCAGATGCACAATGCAATGGAATTACTGCAGGAACTGGAAATTGTAGCTCTACTTGTGTATATGGGCTTCTAGACATCAACAAATTCCTCTTCAAAGACAATACTGGGTCAAACATTGCACGGTTCGGAGATGCAGGTAACATTGTCCTGAAAGGCTCATTAGAACAATCCTCAAACTTCCAAAGAACAAACAATTTTGCTTTTGTAATAAGAAACAATGGTGAAGATGTCTTAATTGTAGAAAATAATGGCAGCACGTATATTGATGGAACTTTATTTGAAAATCAAGCTACAATAAATTCTGATGTTAATAGAAACAATTTCGTAGTAAAAAATAGCGGAACTTTAGTTGCTAATGTTAATGAAACTGGCTATTTGTTTTTGAAAGGTACACTAACACAAAATGGAAACCCATAAAATTAAATTTTATTTGAGGTGAAAACAAATGAAAAAAGAAAATAGAGCATATATAGAAAATAACAAAAAACAAGAGTATGCAATAAATAAAACATCAAAATTCTTTTCTTTCACCTCGATATTAAAGCTAACCTTAGCGTTAGCTCTATTCTTAATGGCAGCTTTGTTTATCAATGCAGACACAAACACCTTATTTGCTGATTCGGCAAACAACAGGGTCGGCATCGGAACAACAGCTCCAAGCAACCTATTAACCCTAAAATCCAATTCAGGGCAATTAAGGTTGGAAACAAGCTCGGACCCAAACAGTTACAACACTATACTTCATTCGCCATATAACTCCAACCACCCGTTTAATTTGTCAGTAACAAACGGCGGAGCCTTGGCAGAATATCTTGGCGTTTATGCGGATGGAGGAACCAACAACAGGGTTGTGTTTCCCACAGGCAACGTAGGGATTGGGACAACCAGCCCAACAGCAGCACTTGATGTCAGAAGCGCAGTATCCATAGGGGCAAATGCCGCAACAACAGGCAGTTTAAGATTGCCCGCAGAAGGGTATATTTATGCGAGAAATGCCGCTAATACTGCTAATATATTTATGGTTGGGCTAAGTGCTGATGATGTTTATTTGGGACATATTAACCCTAACATTTACTTTAGAACAGCAGACGGCTCTACAAGGATGACCATTGACAGCACTGGAAATGTTGGCATTAGCGACACAACTCCTGACAGGGACCTTGACATAGGCAGCTCAAGCATCAACTCAGGCGATTCCGGATGGACTGTTGAATCTGATTCTGCCTTCAAGGACAATATTGCTGAGAAGGCCCCTGATGTAGCCATACTAGACAAGTGGCTCAATACAAAGATATATGAATGGACATATAAGGAGTCCCATCTTGTGGAAAGCATGGGGCTTGAGCAGCCTGATAATGAGACAGAGGCGCTTTCCAAGGTTATGCACACTGGCCTCATGGCAGATGAATTCAACCCGTTGTTCATGGAAAATGACAATACCGAGCTGAATTACGGGGACGTGCAATTGAAGATGATAGAGGCCATAAAGGCCTTGATTGCTGAGAACAACGCCCTTAAGGCAAGGGTTGAGGCTTTGGAGAGCGGATAAAGAGGTATCGGCTGTTATATTGCACCTATGGATGAATTAATATCAAACCCACACCTAAACTACATTGTTCTGAAAAAACCACCGAAGCCTCTGGCGGCTTGCCTTAACAATATCAAAAATGCGAAACAACTGCAATTGCATAGCCTTATTCTAAAATATAATAGGGGCTGTTAATTTTTAATATAAGTTAGCCCCTATTATGTTTGAAAGACCTAACAAATGCTGTTAAAAACTTAGGTCTTTCGTTATAGCTAAAAAAAACTATATATTTTATTCCAACATAATTTATATACCACCCTTCAAAGAAAAACATTGTTTTCTAAAATGGCAGTAAAGATAAAAATCAAAAAAGAGGCAGACCTTCCAACTCCAAAATATGCCCATAAAGGTGATGCTGGCTTTGATCTTTACGCGGCCGAAGCGCACACTCTGGCTCCAATGGAAAAAAAGGTTGTAAAGACCGGCATAAAGATGGAGATTCCTGAAGGCTACGTAGGATTGGTCTGGGACAGGTCAGGGCTCGCAGCCAAAAACTCAATCCATAATCTTGCTGGAGTGATAGACTCCCATTACCGCGGTGAAGTTGGAATTGTGATGATGAACCTTGGAAAAGAAAAATTTGAAGTGACAAAGGGCATGAGAATTGCCCAGATGCTCATACAGCCTGTCGCTTCAGCAGAGCTTGTTGAAGTGGATGAGCTTTCAGAAACCCAAAGAGGGGACGGCGGCTTTGGAAGCACAGGAACACACTGAAAAGAGGTAGTTAATATGGAAAAAACAAAGAAAATCAGCTTTAACACAGTAATGAAAAACAAGACTCTTTCAGACTTTGGCAAGGAAGAAAATGTTGAAGAAGAGGAAGAGGACTGAAGTTACTTTTTAGTAGTTATTCCAGAAATCTTTAAATACTAGTTCTTCATCTACAGCAGTATAAGTGGGGTGGAATATTGTTTCGCTTTAGGAAAGCAGATGGCGGGCTCAGCATTGTTCTTGCAATTATAGTCATATTGGTATTTCTAGGCTGGCTGGTGAACCTTGGCCAGCGCGAATGCAGCTCAAATGAGAGTTGCGGAAAGGGCTATTACTGCGGCTCTGACTTTTCCTGCCACGAAATGCCCACAATAGAGAAAACGGTTGTCCAGAACAACCTTATAGTTCCATCAATAATAATAGGAATTGCAATCATAATAGCAGCTTTTGTGATGAAGAACGGGCTTGGATTCTTAAGAGTAAAAAGAAATAATTATAAACATTCTGAAGAAGAGCATCACAGCCATGGCGAAGGGCACGGCCTTAAAGCCCCATAGCAATCCATAGTAAAAATGGGAAAGGACTACATCAGGGAAGCTGTAAGGAAATTTCTTAAAGACAAGGATGCCAAGGTCATAAAGATTCCTTATGACATGAAAAGGATGAATTCTGCCTACCAGTGGTGGCGATTGAGAAATCCTTTTTACATGCTCTGGACAGCATTCATTGTTGAAGTCTGCCGCAAGCTGCCTCCATGTGAGTTCAAGAACCACCTTTACAGGATGATTGGCATGAAGATAGGCAAAGACGTAACTATAAGCCCTGATGTGATAATGGACTGGCTCTTTCCAGAGCTTATAACCATAGAAGACGGGGTTTTAGTTGGGGGAGACATGATAGTTGCAACCCACGAATTCATCATTGACAGGATTATGCTTGGTCGTGTTCGCATTGGGAAACAGGCAATGCTTGCTTCCTGGGTATGCATCAATCCGGGAGTTGACATTGGAGAGAGAAGCATAATAGGCCTGTTTTCTTACTGCAGGGATGACGTGCCTGCATACAGCTTTACCGCAGGGATTCCTGCAAAAGTTGTAAAGATGCTCGATAAAAACAGCTATCTTGCGCCTGTGAAGCCGGAAGACAGGAAGATAGAAGTCGTAAAATACAGTTCTGGAAAAGAAAAGTAGTTAAACCCTTTTCACGCTGATACATCATGGCTGACAGCTATTGGAAATCTGTTAGGGGCGCAATAAGGGAGATGCGCACAAATCCTGATATAAAGAAGATAACTTTCGCATACAGGGGCAAGAAAGACTCCTCGCAGGATGACTGGCATAAGCTGAGAAATCCAATCAGAATGCTGTTCACAGCCTTTGTCTTTGAAATCCTGAGAAAAACGCCGCCATGCCGCATCAAAAACTCTGTCTACAGGCTTTTTGGGGTTAAGATAGGCAGTGGCGTCTCGATTGCATACAATGTCCTGCCAGACCCCTTATTTCCTGAATTTCTTACCATAGAAGACGGAGTGATGATAGGCTCTGACTGCGAGTTTGCAACCCATGAGTTTTTAAGAAAATCATTCACCATAGGGAGGACAGTGATAAAGAGAAATGCAATGATATCAGGATACAACATACTACGGGCAGGCGTAACAATAGGTGAAAATTCAATGACAGGAGCGTACACTTTTGTGAGCAAGGATGTAGATAAGAACATTTTTGCCGCAGGGATTCCTGCAAAGCCCATAAAGGAGATAAATCCGGATGCGCAGGTGCCGGAAAAAGAGATTGAAATAGTAAAGTATGGAGAATGAGCCTTCTAAAAATAGCTAAAAGCGTCTCATGGTACAAGCAGGGAGGGGCTGCTGTGCCGTTCTTTATTGAAGTTCCGGGAATTGCAGGAAACATGAATATGCATAAAAAATACGGGCAAAGCTTCGGAAACCTGTTTATTTTCTTTGAGGATGCAAACTGCCTCTGGTATGTAAACAAGGATTCAGCCGAAAAGATGGCATATTTTTTCTGGGATAGGCACGTTTCAGACCCAAAGTACCTCACGAGCCTTTACAATGGATGGAAAAGAAAGTTCATAAGGAACACTGGCCTGTGCACGGATTTGCTGGCAAAAGACTTTTCAAAGGCGGATAAGCGGCAACTGATAAAATATTATGAGAAATTCCTGAATACGAATCTGGATTCATGGGTGCCTGCGATTTTTATTGACTGCTTTGACCCTTTCGGAGAAAAAATCCTGATGGAAGAGGTAAAAAGCGGCTTTGGAGGAAAGAATCCATTAAGCCCGGCAGAGGTAGAGTCCATGCTTGCAACCGACAAGCCCACTTATTATTCTATCCTTCGCGAAGAGCTGTTAAAGGCAGCCGTTCAATTAAGGAAATCAGAAATAAAAAACAATCTGCCAGAAATGCCAGAACTTGAAAAGAAACTTAAAAAAATATCACAAAGGTTTTTCTGGGTAAACAACAACTATGCCGGCGCAAAACATCTCGACGAGCATTATTTTTTCAATGAATTAAAGCATATTCTAAAGGCCTCAAAAGGCCCCATGAAGGGGCTTGAGGCGATATATTCCGAAAGAAAGAAAAAAGCCATGCTAAAGAAGGAGATAATAAGAAGGCATAATATCCCAAAATCCCTGATTTCGCACTTCAGATTCTTTTCGTTCCTGACTTACTGGAGGGATGAAAGGAAAAAATTCTCGCAGATGTCTAATGCTATATATGACAAGTTGATCCACGAACTTAGCAGAAGGTCCGGAATAGGGGCTGAATTGCTGAAATACATAACCCTTGATGAGTATAAAAAAGTCCTTCTGAAATCGGAAAAAAGCCTTGAGCCAAGGCTCAGGAAAAGGATGCAGAATTTTGCCATCTACATTGATGTTGCCGGAAATAGCCATTTTTTCATTGAAAACAGGAAAAAAGTCAGGGCTATCATGAAGAAGATAATAGATTCGCTGCAAAAGCATAAGGGAGAAATTAAAGGCACCTCCGCAAGCCTCGGGCTGGCAAGGGGAAAAGTGAAGATAGTGCTTGACGAGAGGCATTTCGGCAAAATGAAAAAAGGAGATGTTCTTGTGGCGCAGATGACCCGCCCCGAATACCTGCCTGTGATGAAACTCGCTTCGGCTATAATAACGGATGAAGGAGGCATAACGAGCCATGCGGCTATCGTAAGCAGGGAACTGAAAATTCCGTGTGTGATAGGCACTCAAACTGCAACTACCTCATTAAAAGACGGCACGCATGTTGAAGTGAATGCAAATGAGGGCATAGTAAAGGTACTGAAAAAATGAAATTCATAGACGATATGGACAAGATGGGCGGCTTTGAGGCCTCTATCCTCGGTACATCTGTAATCCCGGAAGTCGTCAGGAGGGTAGACCTGCTTTTTCCAGTGAAAATAAGGTATCACTGCAGCCTCCTGAGGAAAATCGGGCAGGCAGAGGAATATGTGAAGCTGGAAGTCATGGGTGAAGAGAGCGAGAAGCTCATTGGCATGCTGCTCAGCGGAAAATTGAAATTTTCCTTCTTTTCTTCAATAGGAAAAAGGCTCAATCAAGCGACAAAGAGTATGGACCCCTTCTGCCGGAATGAAATCCGGAGGCTTAAGGAATTTTCCGGCAAAAAGCTGCTGTCCTCATATAAAAAAATTATGGATATCTACATGCACTATTATGCTGTCGGGGGCTTTACCTTCATCTATGAGTCGTATCTTGCCGAGGCGCTTATTGCTTCATTAAAGGGAAAGATGGATAGCCCAGAGGATTTTGCTTTTTCCTACATGGATTCAAAGAGCAAAAATTATGTCAGCTATATGATTGAATATGAAAAAGCCCTAGCTAAACTTTCAAAAAATCCCTCGGAAAAAGCCAGAAAAAGTATTTTGGATGATTTTTATTATATAAAATCGAATTTTCTTGATTCTAAGATGCTTAATGACAGCATAATAATGAAGGATATGCAGCACCTTTATGGGAAAAAGCCGCATCTCCATAAAAAGCTCTCAGAAGCGCAGATGAAGAATCAGCTGAAGAAGCTGCCGCAAAAGGACAAAGTGATGCTGGAAGTATTGGCCTTATCCCTTCCTCTCAGGGACATGCGCAAAAGGCTCAACCAAACAGGTCAGTTCATAATGTTCCGCTTTTTTGACGAGGCATTGAGGAGAAAAGGCATTGAAAAGAAAAGAGCAATTTTTTTGAGGATGTTCTGGAACGAATTCGGAGATTTGCTGAAAAATCCGGCAAAGCTTGAAAAGAGGCTCATAAAAAGAAGGTCCGCAACTCTTTATTTCGGCAATGGAAAGGCATTATACCTTCCCGGGATAGCGATAAAGAAGAGAAAGCCAGTAAAAAATGATGTGCTGAAGGGTGTGATAGCATCAAAGGGCAGCGCAAAAGGGGCAGCAAGGATAATCCTTGGGCAGAAAGATTTCCATAAATTCAGGAAAGGCGACATCCTTATATCAGAGGCGACAAGGCCGGAATTTCTGCCAATAATGAAAAAGGCTGCCGCGATAGTGACAGAGGAAGGCGGCATAACGAGCCACGCGGCTATTGTATCAAGGGAGCTGAAAGTGCCGTGCATTGTTGGAGTGAGCCACATAACATCCATACTGAAAAACGGGGACAAAGTTGAAGTGGATGCAAATACAGGGACAATCAAGTTGCTGAAAAAATGATAAATCCGGAAAATGAGCTTTTTGTCTGGGGGCCAATAGACGGCAGGCCTGTTTACACCTCATTTTTTGTCGTAGCAATGAAACAGAAGCCAAAATACACGTACAGATGGCCAGAATTCCTGTTTTATTTCTCAAAGACAAAGATGATGCTCATAGCTGATTATGCTGCGCTTAGAAATGTCGGGAAAAAATCATTCATGAAATGGATAATGGATGACAATAACCTGAAGAAATTGGAAAGAGACTATAAGGCCGCGAGAAAAAACCTAAAAAAGCTTGAGAAAACAATAAATAGAGAACATCTAAAAACCCTTTCGGAAAATGAATTTAAAAAATCGTTCCTTAAATGGAATTCCCTCTATCTGGAATTCTGGATTGTAGGCCTTGTCCCGGAGCTTTCAAACTGGGGCGGCGAGCAGATTCTTAGGGAAAAGCTTTCTGGCATAATAAAAGGCAACAAAAAATTCCTTAAGGCAATGGAAACGCTTTCAGCGCCCGAAGACCTGTCTTTCTATCAGAAGGAGGAACTGGACATGCTTAATATAATAAGATATTCAAAAAACGCGCCATTATTCAATAAGCTCCTGGAATCCCATTCAAAGAAGTACTTCTGGATAGGCAACAGCTACTTTGAGCAGAAAATCCTTGACAAAAGCCATTTCAGGAAGCAGCTTTCTCATATAAGCTCAAAAGCCGTTTCAAAAAAAATACGCCAGATAAAAAGCTACCATAACAAAATAAAAAAGCAGAAAAAAGGCTTCATAAAAAAATACAGATTTGGCAGGCATATCGAAAAAATATCAAAAAGGCTGAGCCACTCCATATGGTGGCAGGACGCAAGAAAAGAGCAGATATTTACTTCAAACCACTACGTAGAATTATTTCTTAATGAGATATCGAGGAGGAAGAAAATAAGGCTACTTGACCTTAAGTTCTATTCAGAGAATGAGCTGTCAGACTTGGTAAGGTACAATAAGAAAGTTTCTCAGTCAACAATCTCGCACAGGAAGAAGAAATGCCTTTGGCATTATGCAGGAAAAAGGCTGGTGTTTGATGTAGGAGACAATATATCAAGGATAATTAAGCCATTTATTGAAAAAAATACAGAAAATCATGACGGCATTTTGAAAGGCCTGGTTGTGAGCTTCGGCAAAGGCCCTGTAAAAGGAAAAGCGAGGATTCTGCTTACGCCCAGAAATGCCCATTTTTTGAAAAAAGGAGAAATACTTGTCGCTCCGATGACTTCCCCTGATTATGTGACTGCAATGAGAAAAGCAGCAGCGATAGTGACAGACGAGGGCGGCATGACGAGCCATGCGGCCATTGTCAGCAGAGAGCTCGGGATTCCATGCGTTGTCGGCACCAAGATAGCTACAAAAGCCCTTAAGAACGGAATGAATGTTGAAGTGGATGCCGATTCCGGCATTGTCAGGATTCTGAAAGATCAGATGTAAGTTCATTTATGCATTGCCATTAAACCATAAGCTTTATTAATAGTGTAAACATTCTTAAACAATTGTAAACATGGAAAGGCAACTGGTTCAGATTCCGGCGGAACAGGTCAACAAGCTGAAGGAGCTTGACAGGCACAGGACAGATTTGGCAGGCTATCCAATCTCAAAAAAAGTGCACATACTGCTGCAGGAAAAGCTCGCGGACATATTCGGGAGCAGGTTATTGAAGCCCGGCAACGAGATAAGGAAGGGCGATTGGTTCGAATACATAAGGGAGCCTTTGCCCGCCCACGTCATGGCTCCTATCGCCATAGGTGTTGTAAAGTATTCAGGAGAGATGATAGGAAAGCCTTTTACAAGGATACTTGTGGCAACTGACGGCAGCAAGACCTGGTGGTGCAATTATAAGGAAGATATATGCAGCATTGGAAATTATCTCATATCAGCATTCATTGACAGGAAATTCTCATTAGATTATCATGCAAAATACATAAGCTTTATCGATCGGACAAGGAAGTTTTTTGAAAAATACAGGAAAGAAGACCTTTCCAAGTTCTCAAATAGGAGGCTTTCTGAGGAATATGCTTTTGCCTGTAAAGTATTGATGCAGTTCCATGCGCTGTCTTTTGACATAGATGCCATCGACATAGTTCTTGAGGAAAAGCTCAAGGAGAAGTTAAAATCAGTCATTGAGTCAGGGAAAAAATTCGGCAAGCATGATTTTAATACGGCATACAGCGCCCTTACAACACCTTCTGAGGCTTCATACATAAACAAGGAGCAGTTATTGCTCTATGAGATTTCAAAAAAGATAATTGGCAGCAAAAAGCTCTCAGGCCTGTTTAAGTATGATTCCGGCATAATATTGCCGCAGCTGGGCAAATATCCGTCAATAAAGAAATGTTTCTCTGACCTTGAGGAAAAATACTGGTGGACAGGACTTGGATGGACTACATGGAAGGAAAAGGGCATGAAAGAGTTCGTAGGCGAGGTAAAAAGCATACTTAGCGGAGAAGAAGATATTGGCAGCGAGATTGGCAGAATAAGAAATTTCAGCAAGAGCATAATCAGCCAAAAGAAGCAGATAGCATCTGATCTAAGTTTTGATGAAGAGATGCTTCTCTACATGGACATATTCGACAGGTATGCAGCCTTGCATGATTGCAGGAAAGAGCTGCAGATGAAAGGCACTTTTGTCCTGAACAGATTCCTGTGCGAGATTTCAGGAAGATATGGGTGCAATTATGATTTGCTGCTGTGGCATATGCCGTCGGAAATAATGGAACTTATGAACACCGGGAAGGCGGATTATGAGAAGGCACGGAAAAGAAAAGAAGCATCATTGTTCCTGTTCTACAAGGATAGCATTGAGGAGTATACTGGAGAGGCAGCTATAAGGAAAAGGGAGGAAGAGCTTGCTCCGGATGTCAGGGATATAAGGGATTTCAAGGGTCTGATAGCGTCTTTCGGAAAAGCCACAGGAAAGGCAAAAGTCTGCTTCTCCGCTTCAGAAGCGTCAGGAAAAATAAAGAAAGGCGACATCCTTGTTGCAAGCATGACAACGCCCGACTATTTGCCTGCAATGAAAAAGGCAGCTGCCATAGTCACAGACGAAGGTGGAATTACAAGCCATGCTGCCATAGTAAGCAGGGAGCTTAAGATACCCTGTGTTGTCGGAACAAGAGTCGCTACAAAAGTGCTGAAAGACAATACTGCTGTAGAAGTAAATGCCAACCACGGCTCTGTGAAGGTGCTCGACTGATTAATGCAGAAACTTTTTAAACACACAGCTTCTAGCAGCGTGGGGGGATAGCATGACAGATGTTAAAAAAATCCTGATGGACGGCGCAAGGCAGAAGCCTGTGAAAGTCATTGTCCACGAGGCTGACGATGAGCGAGTTCTTAGGGCGACAGAAATAATTCTTAAGGAAAAGATAGCGATTCCAGTCCTTATAGGTGAAAATATAGAAAAAATACAGGCTCTCATAAAAAAGTTAGGCCTTAACCTGAGCAATGTCGAGCTTATCACACCAAAAACATATTCAAATAAAGAAAGCCTCGCAAAAGAGCTTTATGAACTGAGAAAGTACAAGGGCCTTTCTTTGGAGGACGCTAAGAAGCTGCTTGATGACCAATTCTATCTTGGAGTAATGCTCCTTCACAAAGGCGAAGCGGGCGCAATAACAGGAACATGCGTATATCCGACAGCAGCCTTGATGAAGCCCGCGCTCCAGATAATAAAGACAAAAGACGGAGTGGCAGCCTGCGGAGTCAGCATAATGATTGACCGGAAGATGAACAAAGTTTTCCTGGCAGCAGACGCTGACATAACCATTGACCCGAATGCAGAGCAGCTTGCCGACATAGCGGTAAGCACTGCAAATGCAGCAGAAGCCCTGGGAATAGAGCCGAAAGTCGCTTTCCTCTCATACTCGACAAAAGGCTCTGGCGGCGGGCATCCAAGCCTTGGAAAGATAAGGCAGGCTCTTGAGCTGGCAAAAAAGAAGAAGCCCGGCGTTATCATTGACGGCGAGCTTCAGCTGGATGCCGCAATCCTGAAGGAAGGCTGCATGAGGAAATGCCCAGCCAGCCCCGTCAAGGGAGAAGCCAATTGCCTTATATTTCCTGACCTCACTTCAGCTAATATAGGCCTTAAGCTCTGGATGGAATTCGGGGATGTGCAGTACATAGGCCCTCTGAACATGGGCATGAAAAAGCCGGTCAATGAGCTGGGCAGGACATTCAAGCCTGAAGACATCGCAAACACTGTCATGCTGTGCGCATTCATGGCAAATAAAGGGATATGAAATTCTAAAATGAATAAGCTGAAAAGGTTCGAGCATCTGGCAGAAAAAAACTGGTATATACAGGGCTTTAATTGCACTCCAAATTTCATCTATTTCGGCATAACTTCAGGCATTGTAGGGTGCAACCGCACTCTGGGTTACGGCTACAGCGCAATGGTTCATGTTTTTAAAAATGACTATAATGAGTATCACTACAGTGTCGACGATCTCAGGTCAATAGGGGAAAACATCATAAAGAATTTCAGGAAAAACAGGAATTACATAAAATCACTTATTTCCAAGGATAACAAAGATTTCAAGCAGATATTCAAGTTCCATAGGCTTCTTGATAGTGCAAACATTAAGAAAGAAAGCACAAAAAAGCTCATAGAGATGTACAAAAAGACGTCGGACTACTACAGCCAGTTACTCAACAGGTCGCATATAATAGAAGGATTTTCTCTGACATATGATGTGGAGATAAAAAACGCAATAGAGTCCTATCTCAAGGGAAATAAAATTGCACGGAAGCCTGAAGAAGTATTCAACATATTGACGACTCCAGAAAAATCGTCTTTCATGCTTGAGGAAGGCCGCGATCTTCTTGGGATACTGGCATTTATACAGTCAGATAAACAGCTTTTGAATCTTTTCAAGTCGGAAAGCCAAGGAAGCATAATATTCATGCTTAAAGGCTTTCCAAAACTGCATAAGGCCCTTGAAGAACACAGAAAAAATTACTATTGGATAAAGAACTTCTACGCAGGCGCAAAAGAGCTGAAATTAAATTATTTTGTATCAGAGCTTAAGTCAATGGTCCTGAAGGGAAGCGATGCAAAAAAGCTCATATCAGAACAGCAGGTCAGGCTGAAAAGGCTTGTTTCCGAAAAAAAGTCATTATGGAAAAAGCTCAGTCTCCCTTCAGAGGCTAAAGGCATGATAGAGCTTTCAAATCAGCTGGGGCAGTGGCAGGATGACAGGAAAAAACAGGTGCTGCAGAGCATACACTACCTAGATGCGCTTCTTTTAGAGATAGGCAGGAGGCACGGCATAAAGGATGAATTTATGCGCTATCTGCTGCCTTATGAAGTTACAGGGCAGTTCCTAAAGAAGATAGATAACGATTTCCTCGAAGAAAGGAAAAAAGGGTGCATAATCATAGCCGAAGGAAACGCGAAAGGTCTTGTTACAGAAGTGCTTACAGGAAAAGATTGCGCAAAATTCAGGGAAATGCTGGAAGATCATAAGACTCGCGAATTCAAAGAGATAAGCGGCATCTGCGCTTCCCAGGGAAAAGCAACCGGGAAGGCAAGGGTTTGCAAGAGCCACGCAGATATTCTGAAATTCAGGGAAGGAGAGGTGCTTGTAGCGCCAATGACGCGACCCGAATACCTGCCTGCAATGAAAAAAGCCGCTGCAATCGTAACGGATGAAGGCGGCATAACAAGCCATGCTGCCATAATTTCAAGAGAACTCGGGATACCGTGCATAATAGGCACAAAGACTGCAACAAGCCAGCTAAAGACAGGCGACATGATAGAGGTAAGGGCAAGCCACGGCGCGGTCATAATACTTGGCAGGCAATAATCCTTTGTGACCACATTTTCTTTGATAAAATTTAAAAATAGTGTCCACATTCCTCGCTGCATGGCTTTCATAGAAAAGCAGTCCAAGGGCGGCAAAGAATATTATTACCTTACTAAGACAGTCAGGCACGGCAGCAGGTTCAGGAAGGTAAGAGTTCTATTGTCAGACAGGCACCTTAGCGGCAAAAAACTAGCATCACTCGCAAAAAAGAAAGAGCCAGAATTATGGAAGAAATCAAAAGCAGATAATTTCTGGCATTTCTCTTTCAAAGCGCCCGCACAAGCGAATAATGAAAAATGGGTAATCTGGGAAAGACCCTCAAACCTTTATCTTGTGCAGATACCTGCAGAAGCCTGCATAGCCCTCAAATCAAGAAATTTTGATGTAAACTGGGGCAGGACCCATCTTTTCTTCAGGAATAATATGGTGAAGGCGGCATGGGACAAAAAGCGCATGATACTGGCAGGAATATCAGTTGTAAACAGCCTGATGGACAAGGCGGTTTTTGAAAGGAAGATGGAAGAATGGAGCAGGCTGAATGCTGAGCTTCATTCACAATATGCTAAACTGGAATGCATAGGGTTTGAGCCTCTTTCAGATAAAGAATTTATAGAAATATTCAGGAAATTTCATACGGCATTCCAGGAATGGTGGAACTTTTCCCAGGTTGCCGAGCTTATATCAGTAGCTTCTGAAAATATCCTATTGGATGTTGTCCCTAAAAGCGCATTTGCAGCCATAACAAGCCCAAGCAAAAAATCATATACTACAATTGAAGAAGAGAAGCTGCTGGGGATAGCCCTTAAGATTAAAATGAATAAAAGGGCGCATAGCCTGTTTTCAAAGGACATAAGCTCTATAAAGAAAGGCCTTGGCAGGCTCAATGAAATAAATTCCATGCTGAAAGCGCACACAAAGGAATATTTCTGGCAGCAGAACGGGTACATAAATACAGAGCCTTTGGCAGTGGACTATTTCATTGCCCAGATAAAGGAGATATTGGCAGACAATACCGACATACTTTCACTTATAAGAAAAAATAAAGACAGGATAAAATCCATAAATTCAGAAAAAAAGAAAATATTGGAAACTCTCTCCTTTGGCCCTCAATACAAAAAATTAGTAAGCCTGCTGGATTTTTTCTGCATATTCCAGGATGACAGGAAGGCAATTTCACTCAATGGAAACCATTATCTCGGACTGCTTCTGAAAGAAGTTTCCAGAAGAACAGGCATAAGCAGGGCATTGCTTTCCTGGAGCAGCCCTCATGAAATTCCCGCAATTTTAAAGGGAGGTTTTGATATATCAGGATTAAGAAAGAGAATGGATCATTGCGCCATGATAATTGACGACAGTGGAACAGAAATTCTTACAGGCAACAAGTCAAGGATAGAGGAAAGGAAGCTGTTTTCTGGCAAAGGCAGCCAGAAAATAACAGAATTTGAAGGCATAAGGGCCCAGGGAGGGAAAGCAACAGGAAAAGTCCTGAAGGTGCTTGACCCAAGAAAGTCCGGAAATTTTAAGGCAGGCAGCATTCTTGTTACAACGATGACAAGCCCGGATTTCGCGCCTTTGATGAAAAAAGCCGCAGCGATAGTGACCGATGAGGGCGGCATAACCTCCCATGCCTCAATAGTCTCAAGGGAGCTCGGAATACCGTGCGTCATAGGGACAAAAATAGCCACAGAGACGCTGGAAAGCGGGGATATTATTGAAGTGAATGCGAATCATGGGATAGTAAAGATTATTAAAAGGAAGAATGCTAACGGATGATTAAATATGGGAAGTCATGTGCTTTCATTCAAAGATACAAAGAAGGGAGACATCTTAACAGTCGGTGGAAAAGCAGTAAACCTCGGCATCCTTTTCAACAGCGGCTTCAATGTCCCGGGCGGATTTACAGTCACTACAGAGGCATATTACAGCTTTCTTGAGCAAAATGGGCTTAATGGGAAGATAAATGAAATAATAAGCAGGATAAAATACGGCAATACAAAGAATCTGGATGTAAGCTCAAAAAAAATAAGAGGCTTTATCCTAAAGGCAAAAATAAGCAAAGATTTAGAGAACGAAATCAATGAAAAGCTAAAAACCATAAAATCCGCAAGGTTTGCTGTAAGAAGCTCAGCTACTGCTGAAGATCTGAAAGACGCGAGCTTTGCAGGCCAGCAGGACACCTACCTTTTCATCAGCAAAGATAAAGTGGCAGAGCACGTGAAAAAATGCTGGGCTTCGCTTTACACTTCAAGGGCAATATTCTACAGGAAAGAGAAGAATATAGGGCAGGGCTCAGGTCTCAAGGAAAGCAACAAAAAGATTTTCAATATTATTTCAAAAAAATTAAAGCACGGCGAATTGTCAATAATATTCCTGCCGGGATTGGGAAAATACCCTTTTGATGCCGATTATGTAGAGAAGCATTCAGGAATAAAGACCATAAGGGTTGATTCAAGAAACCCTGAAGCCATCCGGAATTCGTTGATGCTTGCAGCCGAGAAGACAGGCATCTGCCCGGTAGTGATAGGCTACAGCGACGGGGAAAAATATTTCCACAGCTATCTTGAAAAATTCGGCGATGAAGGCCTTGTAAGCGCATTCTATGGAATAGGCTCTGACAAGGGCAAGGTAGAGAAGATTATGGAAGCTAAACGGGTTTTCTACATAAATGGGGAGAAAGACAGTCTTGCTCCAGCATATGACAAGCTTTTGCTGAGATACGGAAAGGGATATGGCGGCAAGACCAAAAGGCCAGTATTCAAGGTGCCTGGAGCTACCCATGTAAGCCTTGTAAAGAACCGGCTGGACATAGGTTTTATCAGAGAAATAATAAAGGAAACTCTTGAAGTACGGCATTTCAACCCTTTCGGCATAGCAGTGGTTGTGCAGGAAATGATAGACCCGGATTTTGCAGGCGTCATGTTCACCGTTGACCCTATTTTCAAGAAGAGCATACTTGTTGAGGCAACCCACGGCGTCGGGGAGAAGCTTGTCTCAGGCCAGATTACTCCGAACAATTATTTCATTGACAGGAAAACATACAGGATAAGCCAAAAGCACGTAAATGAAGACATTGATGAAAGCATAATTGTGAAGATAGCTAAAATTGGATCAAAGATAGAGAATATTTACAAGCACCCGCAGGACATTGAGTTTGCAGTCAAGAATAAAGAGATATTCATTCTGCAGTCAAGGGCGATAACTACTTTGTAAGCTTTGCAAGAATATACCAAATATACCATATAGAAAATTCAAAAATCAATAAACAATGCCACTCCCAAAAGCAATAATCTTTGACTTCACCGGAATCTTCTCGAATGATGACGAGATTCTCTTCATAGATGCAATCTCAAGGAAGCACAATATCGAAAGAAGCAAAGTTGAGGAAGTGTTCTACAAGCTGCAGAAGGAAGCTGAATACGGCAAATTGGAAGAAAAAGAGTTCTGCGAAAGATTTTGTAAAGAACTCAGCATTCCATTGGATTATGGGCTGTTAGATTTCAAATTCACTCTAAAGAAAATGATAAACCCTGAGATGATGAATCTGGTTGACGAATTAAGGAAAAAAGGCTTCAAGCTCGGCTTGTTGTCCAATGACAGCAACGCTTCCTGGTCAAGAGCCAAAAAAGCTTTGGATATTGAGCTGCATTTTGATATAATTGTATTCTCCCATATGGTTGGCGCAAGAAAGCCAAGCGAAGAGATATTCCAGTATCTTCTAAAAAATCTAAACCTCGAAAAAGAGGAAATAATCTTCATTGATGACAGCGAAAAGAACGTTAAAGGAGCGGAAGATATAAGCATTAAATCCTTCTTATTCAAAACACTGGATCAAATCAAAAAAGAAATTTTGAATTTTCTGGATTCATAATATCAAATTTATTTAATTTCGATTTTATTTAAAAACAATTCCTTGATTTCTATATTGAAAATAATTAAACCCTTATATACGTCAAATTCCGCCCTTATAACCATTCTGTAACTATTATTTAGTAGTCAAAATTAGGAAGATTTAAATAGTAGTATTTCCCACTACTTAGTAGTATAAGGTGGTACAATGAAACTGAAACTAAGCATATCGATGGACGAGGAAACAGTGCGTGTCCTGGAGGAGTCTTTGAAAGAAGGGAGATTCAGGAACAAGAGCCACGTCATAGAATACGCTGTGAACTCGTTTTTGAAGCAGAACTAGGTGAAAAATGCCGGAAGAAGCAATTGCCGAAGCAACAGAAGCGCCTCCTGAAGAGGCTAATGCTGCAGAAGCACAAAACGAAGCTGACCTTGAAGAAAGGATAGAATCAGCCGAACACTCAGAAAGGGAATACAGCCCTAAAGAGGAATATGGAGCTAGAGGTACTTCTGAAGATTATGAAACCCATGAAGATAATTTTGGCGATACTGAAAAGTATGAAAGAAGCGGCAGGAAGGAAACTAAAGAAGGCGGAAGCGAGAGAAATTGGGCTTCAAAATACGGAAAATCAGGCAAAGAAAGCAAGGCAAAAGCACATTCAAAAATATCAAAAGACGAAAAGAGCAGGCTTGAAGAAATTCTTGACAAGGACATTGAGGAGTATGCAGAGGAATGGATAGAGAAATTTGGATACTGGCCGAAGGAGATATACTACATAATCAAGAGCTTCCTGAAAACAGGCAGCATAGATGATGAAAACCCGTATAAGGTGATTGACAGGAAGGCAAGGGACAGGGAGCCTTTGGCATTATTCCTGCCTGGAGTTTGCAAGAACCCTTACGACACTTCAGAATTTGAAAAATACACGGGCTTTCCCACAGTAAGGATTGGCACTTATGATCCAAGAGAAATAAACAAAATTCTTGATTATGCCGCAAGAAAGACCGGAGTAGGCTCAATACTCATTGGATACAGCGACGGCGGCATAAGGGCAAAAGAAGCCGTGGAATTGACGGGCGGAAAGAACATAAGCATGTACTATGGAGTGGATGCTAACAAAGGAGACGTTGAAAAATACATGGATCCGAGGAGGGTAGCATACATAAACGGAGCCTCAGTAGAGCCCGGACATCTTGTGGGCATTTTTGAGTCAATCTTTTACGGGCATGCCAATGCCCATACAGACAGGCCTATATTCAAGATACCCGGGGCATCGCACGCAGAACTTGCACACGGCCGCAATGCTATCTCCCAGATAGGAGATATAATAAGGAACACAGCAAGAATTAAGTACAATCCCCAATTTTCTATGAATTAGACAATGCCGCCAATTTCTTTTTTCACGCTTTCGAAAACCTCTTCAGCGCTTTTAGAGGCATCAATTACTTTAATGTTGTCATCAATATGCCTGTTCAGAGACAGAAAATTTTCCCTCAGCCTTTTCATGAAATCAATCTGCTCAAACTTCTCCTTCTGCCTGGCAGAAAGCCTCTTAAGCGCAATTTCAGGATTCAGATCAAGTATGAGCGCAAGATCAGGCTTCCTGAACTTCCTGTTCATATCCAGAAGCTTCTTCATCTCAATGCCCTGCGCATGCTGGAAGGCGATTGTGGAGTGGTAGTAGCGGTCGCAGAGGACAATATTTACATTATCTCCAGAAACATTGTCTAAAAATGGGATTATCGTCTTGTTAAGATGCTCCTCCCTGTCCTTGATAAACAATTCCAGCAATGTTTCGGCGTTTTTTTCGGGACCATTGTCTTCTTTGAGGATTTTCCTTATTTCCCTGCCGAAAATGCCCATAGTGGGCTCTCTTGTAGTCAGAATCCTGTTTTTCTTGTCCTTGGAAAAAATATAGCTCTGCAGCCTTTGTATAAGCTCCCCTTTTCCGGCGCCGTCCATGCCGTCTATGACTATAAAGATGCCTTTTCCCATAGAAAAAGAATAATATCACTTGTTTATTAAACTTTATCAAACTATCTTGAATTCAGGGACTCAGCATTCTTTCTCTCTTCATAGAGGTCTGCAAGGTCATGATAAATCCTTTTCTTATCTTTCTCAGAAAGATTATTGTAAACCCGCATTGCTTCAATGTAATTCCTCTTGGCCCCACCAAGGTTGAAGTCCATCAAAGCAGCCCTTGCCTTTTTTATGCAGTCATGCACATCTTCTATGCTGTTCGCTTTCTCAAAAGCCCTTGGCATCGGCGCAGGCATGATTTCTTCCTGCACTTTTTTCCTTCCAAAAAGCCTTGAAAAAATCCCTTCTTTCCCGTTCCCGGAGATGCTCTCTATCGCCCTCCTTATTTCCTCCTCGGAATCCAGTATCTCTTTTGGCTTATCTGCCTTGCCGTTCCTGCTCTCCATTATAGTTCCAAGCTCTTCCAAAGGCGGAATTTCATTTTCAGCAGGAACAAGCCTGCTTTTAGCCATGTAAGAATCATCACTGCCAAAATGCTCGTCCAAGTCGTCAGCCCCAAACTTCGGAAAAGGCGGCGGAGGCGGAAGTAATTCTTTCTTTTTGCCTTTAAGAATTGCCGAAATAACCATAAAACCTATGCCCTCTTTTTTGGTTTGAATCGCTGAATTGGTTTAAATATCTTTTCATTCAAGCCTAATAACCTTCTCCCTGCTTGTAAGCCCCTTTACTATTCTGGCCCTTTTTCCGTATTTTCTTGAAAAGAACTTGATTATTGCAATATTAGCCTTGTTGCCCTCAGCCTTCTCCTTTACATTCATCCTGTATGCTTTCCTTTCAGCATCAAAGCCAGCGATTTCAGTTGATTTTGAATTGGCTTTCACAATCAGCCTAATCGTGCCGTCAGTCTTCAAATCCATATTTCCCGTACATTGGCGTAAACACAAAAGCCCCAAGGAATTCAAGCTCTAATTTCCCTTTTCTGTCCTTCCTGCCGCGCACCATTTCCTGCTCCATTTTGTCGCCTACAGGCCCCACAATCATGCCGCCCGGCTTCAGCTGCTCAAGCAGCTCTTTTGGAAACTCTTTGCATGCAGCCGTTATTATAATCCTGTCAAAAGGCGCCTCTTTTTTCATGCCTTTACTGCCGTCTTCCTCATAGACTTCAATATTCTTTATCCCTGCCTTCCTGAAATTGTCCCTTGCGAACATAACGAGCTCAGGAACCACTTCAGTGCTCACAACCTTCCCTTTTTCTCCGACAATCCTTGCTATGATTGCAGCCTGATATCCGGAGCCGGTTCCGACCTCAAACACCTTGTGCCCCTCTTCAAGCTCAAGCGCATGTGTCATTATCATGACAGTAGTGGGCTGTGATATAGTCTTGCCCCTTATCAGAGGAAGGGGAGTGTCATCATAAGCCCTGTCTTTCAGGACATTCGCAATAAAATCCTCTCTCCTGACGCTCTTGAAGGCTTCAAGCTCCCTGCTATTGAACTGGAAGTTCTTTATCCAGAAGTTGAGAAGCTGGGTTTTGTGCTCCATAGGCTAAGCTAATGCTTTTTGGCTTAAATACTTTATTGAAAATTCCGCAAGGAATTCGAATTGGGTTCAAAAACCCGCACTTTAGTGCGGAATTTTCAATCCACGAAAATCGCAGATTTTCAGGACAAAAAAGTGTCTACAATTTTTACATCCCGAAAACCGAACGATAAACATCTCGGGTCAAGTCACTTTGTTCGTGACTTCGCTTCGCAAAGCTTTAGCCCGAGTATTAGTTCGGTTTTCGTTATGGGAAAAGAATCAGCTATAATCCCTCCATGTATGGCCGCACTTTTCACACTTGAGAAACTTAGTCTCCGGCTCGTCGCTTGCTCTTGTCTGCACAAGCCAGTAATAAGCAGTTTTATGGCCGCATTTTGGGCATTCTGCACCTGTCTTTGGCAGCGTTTCCAATTCTCCTTTTTCTATAACTTCAACTGCCCTGCCTTTCTTCGCCCCGGGCTCTTTTATCTTTGCCTGGTCTATTTCAGTGCTCTTGTAGCCGCATGAGCAGGCAAGCAGCTTTTTGCTTCCTTCTTTCTTTGGCAGCAGTATTGAGCCGCATTTTGGGCAGAACATTGTAATTCTTCACTTTCCGGAAGTCATTTAATAATCTTTCTATTTTGTTCAAAGAGATGGTTTCCATCTGATTTGTGAGCACCATAAACCACGAGGCGAGCGCCATGCGCCAGAGCGAGCCTCGTGACTAACATTGCAGGGCAGATTAAAGCAAAAAGGCCAAAGACAAAAAAGCACTAAGCGAACGACGGCAACATAAGAACAATATTACTGTATGACTCCTGCAAACCTAAGCATCTCAACAAACCATATCTTTATGTATCCTAGCAAAGGCACCCTTATTATTGCAGTGCCTATTATCTGGTTTTCGTGTATATTAGTTTCATCCAGCAAAGGCCCTTTTATAGGAGCCTGGTTGTTGTCCCCTTTGGTCTCAAAGAACATGCCTTCCTTCCCGGCCCATTTCTTCACTACCCTGTGGATTATTGGGTCGGGCCTGCTGTCCCTGAACACAATCACATCTCCTGGCCTAATATTGTCAGGCTCCTTTCCCCTGAGTATCATTATATCTCCCTTGTTAAACCCGTTTTTGAGCAAAAATTCTGAGAACTGGCTTTTTGTTATCCCGTTTGACTCATACCATGCCCCGTTTGCCTTCCACCAGTCATCAAATCCCATCCCATGATGCTCCATGCTTTCCGAAACCACGGCAACTATCGGATGGGTGGTTGCAAGGACAAAGCCCAGTCCCGGATAGACTATGAATTTAATGAGCACAAAGGCAAGTATCACATTGACAATCCAGCTCCATACGCTGTTGTCTTCCCATATGAAATGCCACACTTTCTTCAGAACTTTCCTTGTATCCTTCTTCATTCCAGCCAAACATCGCAAAACCTTTTATATTCTTTTTGATTTTCGCATTATATGGAGCACAATGACCAGTATTTTGAGGGAATCCTTCAGCTAAGGAACCCTACAAAGGAGATAATGCGGTTTGTCTACTCAGTGCAGGAAAAGGGAGGCATAAGGCTTGTTTCAAAGGAAAAAAAAGTGCCAAACGGATATGACCTTTATTTCATGTCCAACAAAAAACTGCTGAATGTCGGAAAGATGCTCAAGGAGAGTTTTCCCGGCAGGCTTGAGGTAAGCTCAAGGCTCTTTTCCAGGAACAGGCAGACTAGTAGGGAAGTATACAGGATGAGCGTGCTTTTCAGGCATTTCAGCATAAAGAAAGGAGACAATATAAATTTCAAGGGAGACAGCATGAAAATACTCTCTCTCGGGGAAAAGATACTCGTTCAGGATATCTATACCGGAAAAAAATACAGCATAAGGTATTCAGACTTCGAGAGGTATTCAAGATAGCTTCTCTTTCCTGTATTCTTCAACTATCTTGTTCAAAAGGTTCATTTTGTCCAGCTTTCCGTCAACTTCGCCTTTCCTTATAAATAATGTGCTTCCGCTGCCTATAATCCCGAAATCATCCACATTTAAGAAGACAAAAGGCATCTCTCTCCTGAGCTTTTTGCTTACCTGCTCCCTTGTTAAAATCACGCTGACCTTGTCCCTGATGCTTTTTACTGCCTCGTCGCTGTAAGAGCTTGGGCTTTCAACAAAAAGCATATCGCCCTGCGCTATCTCCCCTATTTTTGGCAGAATTTCTGCCTTGCCCAGATTCTTCAGCTTCTTAAGCGCATAGTAATTGTCCTTGTCGGACATGACCTTTTCAAGGACGCCTATCTTCTCAGCAAGCTCCTTTTTTTCCTCCTCTTTCCTGTCTGCAAGCCTTGATATTGACAGCACTCTCTTTTCTTTCTGGATTATAAGCTCTTTTGCCTTTTCCCCGTATTGCGGCTTTTTATTTGCGAGCTTTATGTTCCTGTGCTCGAGGCTTTTTATTGCGCCCTTCAGGCTGGAATTCTGCTTTCTCAGGAAGGATATCTCCCTCTGCTGCATCTTTACCTTGTTGTACAGCTTCACAAAGTCATTCCTTGACAGCTTTTTCTCAATGACTGCCCTGCTTACTATCCTGGATTCCTCATTCTCTGGCTTTTCTATTATTGAAATCGCATTCCTTATTGAGATTCCATACCCGAGTGACAGCTCAAGCACACTCAGCCTGAGATTTTCCTTCTTCTCGGCCTTAAGGACTGCATCAACCCTTGCAATGAAATTTTTTATCTTATTGTAAGCAAAAACTGATGAGGCAAGCGCATCAAATTCATGCTCGTTATTTGTTTTCGGCCTGTCGGCAATGGCGCTTTTTTCAGCGGACTTGAGGTCTTCCTGGGGGTGCACGACCTTGGCACCGGTATTTGATGCAAATCCTGAAACGAGAGAAGGCACGTTCGCCTTGTCAGTTCCGGCAAACATTGGCTTCCCTTCGCTTATCACAGCTTCAATCAGCTGGCTCAGCCCCATGTTCTTTGAAGAGCCTGTCTTCAGCAGGTTGCCGTCAATGTCAAGCACAGAATAGGCTGTTGTTGTGCCCGGATCAATTCCAACTATTGTAAGTTTTTTCTCCATCTGCTCCGGCAGAAGGATATTTGGTATAAAAATGTTGCCACAACTTAGCTGCCGGCTGGCTTAAGGCCGCCTGATGCTTTTTGCGAGGCAGGTTGTGAGTTCTGGTTTAGTGGAACGGTTTTTCCTCAATAAAAATATCTATTGTTTCATAAAAATTAATGAATCAAAAAACCACCGGGCAAAATGGCGCCTTAAGCTGGAATCATACTGGCAAATCCCACAACCTTTAAAAGCAGGAAATATATGCCTTATGCTATGGGGAGTGGCGCAATAAAAGGTACTGTTGTTTCGGGCCTTGGAGAGGGCAAATATTTCATGTCGATTCCACATTACAAAAACGAAATAAGAAAAAAGCTCGGATTTGACCCCTATCCGGGAACATTCAACATAAAGCCTGAAAACAGGCACGATTTAGGCAAAAGCCGAAGCATATCGATTGACGGCTTTGAAAAAAGCGGGAAAAAATTCGGAGGGGCATCCTGTTACATCGCATCCATTAATAGGATAAAAGGGGCAATTATAATTCCGGATATAAATAAGCACAAAGGCATCATAGAATTTATAGCTCCGGAGCATTTGAAATCAAGGCTCAAATTGGATGACGGGGATGAAGTCACTATAATGTTTTGAATATGAACTTATATCAACAATGCAGCAACAATAAAAATCAATGAAAAACGCAGTAAAAAAATATCAAAAAATAAAAACTCACAAAAATGAAAAACAAAATCGGGATTGCGGACACATGCTTTTCAAGAATTGATATGGCAAAGTTTGCCATAGATGTAATAAAAAAAAATTCAGATGCCCAGATAATCAGGTACACAGTCCCGGGAATGAAAGATCTGCCGGTGGCCTGCAAAAAATTGCTGGAGGAGGAAAAGTGTGATATTGTCATGGCTTTGGGAATGGCCGGCCCTATGCCGATAGACAAGCAATGCAGCCATGAGGCTTCTTTAGGGATACAATACGCACAGCTCATGGCAAACAAGCACATACTTGAGGTATTTGTCCACATGGACGAAGCTAAGGAAGACGGCGACCTTTATGTACTGGCAAAAAACCGCACTGAGAAGCACGCATTGAATGCCATTGAGCTTTTGAAAGGCAAAAACGCCCTGCAGAAATGGGCTGGGCAGGGAAAAAGGCAAGGCAGGGATGATGCAGGGCCGATAAAAGTAAAATATAATAGGGTCTGTTAATTTATAATATCAATTAGCCCCTATTATATTCGAAAGACCTAACAAATGCTATTAAAAACTTAGGTCTTTCGTTATAGGGAATTGAAGTGACAAAATATCAATAAAATATTCAAAGAACAAAATGTGGGTTATCTAGGCGGCCCCATTGTCGGGCCGCATTAATGCGCCGCGCATTGGCGGCGCCTAAATAACTAAGGATTAATGAAAGTACAAAGGGAAAAAATTATGGTCAAAATCGGAATTGTTGTCGCAAATTTCTACAAAAAATACGCAGATACAATGCTGAAAAAGGCAAAAGAGGCCGCAAAGAAGCTCGGAGCCGATACAGAAGTAATTGAAGTCCCGGGCTCCTTCGAGCTGCCTATTGCGGCATTAAAGCTGTTGAAGAGAAATAATATTCATGGAGTAGTGGCCCTTGGTGTTGTGATGCAGGGCGAGACAGACCATGACATAATCGTGGCTGAGAGCGCAGCAAGAAAGCTCATGGACCTTTCGATAGAGTTCAATAAGCCAATAGGACTGGGGATCATAGGCCCTCGTGTCAATGAAAAGCAGGCAGAAGCCCGCCTTGAGGAATACGCAGAAAGGTCTGTTAAGGCGGCAATAGAAATGATAAAAAAACTGTCTTAAAAAAACCTGTTCAGCGGCCTCTCGGCTTTCTTCTCTGCAAACTCTTCTCTGTACAGCTTTTTCATCTTCTTCTGCTCAAGCAGTGAGCTGAGGAACGTCTTCCTTGTCTTCCTGTTCAGGACGTCATTTTCAAGCATCTCAGCCAGCTTCTTCGGGTCCCTGACGGAATGCTTAAGTATTTCAGTGAGCCTTTCCTGATTGGTCTTCCTGAACTCCCTCATTATGTCATCTTTCTCAAGAAGCTCTTTCATGAAATCGCTCCTGCCGCTCTGGCTCATTACATTGTCTATAAGCAAATCGGCCACATTCTTGGAATTTGACATGAAGATATATTTCATCAGCTGCAGGCTCCTTATGACATCGTTCTTGTAGTACTGCATGTCAAGCCCTTTCATCACGTCTGCAAGCACATTCTCGAACTTTATTATTTCTATGTTATTATCGCTGAATTTTTTTATTGTATTCTGATTGACATTGTTTGACAAGACCACAAATTTTTTAATTTCAGAAGCCTTGAACCCTTCCATATACCCTGCTATGGCCTTCTGCACCCTTTTGTTTGAGAACTTTTCACTTATTATCCTGTCAGCGGAATCCTGCGCGTTGTTTGTAAGGGAACAGGCAACTTCATACTGGCACACTTCGCTGCCGGATTTTATAGAAATTATGCCCAAATCCCTGTTGGCCTCCTTCAGGTTGCTGATTGTAAAATAGCCCTGCTTGTTGAGCCAGAAATTAACTATCTCTTTTTCAGCTGACATGACCATCCCCCCCCGAAAACTATCAATGGAAGGCAGTATTTAAGGTTTTTGATTGGGTTTTAGCGCATTTAATTTTAGTAACTACAATTTGATAGTAAAAATTAAAAAAGCTTAAATAGAAATAAATAACCTTATTGCATGTCAATCAGAAGAAAAAGAAACGAGCATGTTTTCAAGCCCGGAAAAATACCGCCAGATCAGTACGTAATAATTATAGCTGATGGCAGAGATTTTGGGAGTTTGATTTCTGGAAGCTTCAGAAAGCCTTTTGACTATGAATTCCACTTTTTAATGGTGGATACAGCAAATGCTGTTATGGAAAGTAAGTCTGGAGAAGAGATACTTCTGGCATACGTGAAGAGTGACGAGATTTATTTTCTATTTAATCCCGGCACAAAGCTTCTAAGGAGAGATTCGGCGGCAATTTCTAGTTCGGTGTCCGGGAGTGTAAGCGCGATTTTTACAAATAAGCTAATCCAAAAGGGCAAAGACGGATTCGGCGCATTTCGTACAGAGATTTTAACTGCACCTTCGCTGGATGAAGTAGTCTCAATTTATACCGAGGCACAGAAAGACGCATATGTCAATGCAGTCAATACTTATGTGGCTAAAAAAGAAAATGTTTTATGCTCAAAAGGCTTTGAAAAAAATCTGATTTCCGACATATTATTTGATTTTCTGGCCAGTATGCCTCTTGGAAATGAAAAGCTTATTTATGGTTCTCTAGCCCACAGGGAAGAAGTTAGGCAGAAATATAAAGTTATATACACTTCTGGAGAAGGCGCATCCCATAGCTCAGTCTCTGTAAAAAGGCCTATAAGAATATCGCCTATAGGGCTATTTAGTAAAAGAAATCCCAACTTAAGAAAAATTATATTTTATGCTTTTACGGAAAAGATGAGAAAATATTATCAAGGCAGGCCTCAGATGAATTATTCCCCTGGAGCAGTATAATTAAGATCATTGAAAAATTAAGATCATTGAAAATTTTTGAATCTATTGCTTTACCCACACACCTTTACCAAACATACACAATCGTTATCCTTATTAACATGATGCGCTAGCCTACTAGGATGCAACCCCAGTTCAGAAGCATAATCATAGGAAAGCTCCTCGCGAGCATTGTTTCAGGCTTCCTGCTTGTAGGATTGCCTTTATACCTTCTTGGGCTAGGCATGAGCATACCTGAGATAGGCATGATATTCGGCATAGCATCCGCCCTTTACAGCATAATAAGCTTTTACCTTGGCTCTTTGTCAGAGCATTCAGGCCGGCTGAAATTTGTGCTCATAGCTATCTGCATAATGGCGATTGCCGTGCTGATGTTCAGTTCCCTGCCTTTATTCGCAATATCAACTGCAGTAATCCTGTTTACTATCGCTAAAATTCTGCTTAACATGTCTGAGTCTGTTATCTGGGTAATCTCTCAGATAAGGATAGCGGACCTTTCAAAAAGAAGCAATCTTGGGGGCAGTTTCGGCTCATTGCTTGGCTCCTCAAGCTCAGGCTATGGCATAGGGATGCTTTTAGGCGCATTTCTCCTTAAGCTCATAAGCTTTCAGGCGATTTTATTCATCCTTCTGGCATTCCTTGCCGCCTCGTTCATGTTTTACAGAAACTCTGGCGACATAAGGAAGAAAAAGCAGCAGGGCAGGATATTTTCTGTTTCAAAAATACTGAAAACCCCGTATGCATACAAGCTGGTGCTGGCTTTTAACACTTTGCTGCTGTTTGAGATATACATAGTTGACATATTCGGCCTTCCTTTGTACGAGAAGGAAGCTCTCGGCTTAAGCTCAGCGCAGGCTTTCCTCGTTTTGGGGCTTGCATGGCTTTTTTACGGCCTCTTCTCAGGCTACGGCGGGAAGCTTTATGATCGGCATGGAATAAAGGTGTATATCATAGCTTCTATCGGAATATCCCTGTCATCTGTATTGATGGCTTTGACTAAAAACCCGGTTTTATTTTCGCTGGCGCTGATAGCCAGCTACATCATGTTCTCATTTTCAGACCCTGTGAGGTTTGCAATCATGGGATTTGTATCAGAGAAGAACAGGGGGATGCTGATGTCCTTTTTCAGCCTCTTCGCAGGCATTGCAGGCTCGATAGTGTTTATTTCTTTTGGAAAAATATTGGAATTCCTCGACTTTAACTTTATTTTCTTTCTCAGGGCAGTCACTGAGGTAATATCAGTGTTTATGATAGCCTACATAATAAAAGTCATAAGAAGCACTAAAGCTGCAGCACGTTGAGCCCTATGCTCTCATTGAACTTCCTTTCTGCTTTCCCCTTGAACGGCACGACGAAAATCTCCGCTACAGTGCTTACCCTGCCCTCTTTCAGGTGGCCGCCAAAAGCTTTCATTTTGTCATCAGAAACGACAATGTGCGGATGTATGTAAACGCGGCCGTCCATCTCGGTTATGTTCCCATGCAGCGATATTATCTCAAGGGCGTCTTCCATTACAATCGAGGAATACTTTTTCGTCTGAGCGTTGAAGTGGGCCAGCTCAACCCTGTCCAAGGCGCCAAGCCCGTTGAAGAAGCCGAGCTTTATCTCGCTTTCACTGCAGAATTTCATGATGGACTCTGCCACATTGTCATTTTTGTCCAGATTTACTATAAAATTCCCGTCAGGCGTTTTCTTGAATTTCATTTTTTTGTTGCTTTCTATAATAGGGGCTGTTAATTTTTAATATCAATTAGCCCCTATTATGTTCGAAAGACCTAACAAATGCTATTAAAAACTTAGGTCTTTCGTTATATTTTTGAATATTTTTCTGTTTTTATTCTTAATTTGTATTTTTGTATTGTTTAGATTTTTATTGTTTTTGCATTTTTGCCTGTTCCGGCCTTTATTGCGTTGGCTTTAATGGTTTTTTGATTATTTTTTGTTTTATTGCTGATGTTTTTAATTTTTACTGATGGCTTCCAATGGTTTTCTGTTTAATGAAAAAAATCCTAACAGCCTAATTATTCAAAACAACAATATTCCCCCTGCCCTTTTTAATCTTCCTCAATTTGCCCTCAGCCTCAAGCTGCGTTATCATGAGGCTTATCTTCGCCTCAGATAGAGGAATCTTCTTCCTTATCTCCTTCTGCGTTGCCCTTCCTCCGGACTCTTTGATTATTTTAATCAGGCTTTTCATGTAATCAGTTTCCTGGCCTTGCATATCCTCAGGGCCGCTTTCATCCTCTTTTTTTGCATTTGCAGCCGCTTCCTTTTTTCCTGCCGCGGGCTTTGCCCTCTTCATAAGGAAAAATAATATTATGAATCCCACTGCAAGAATCACGGCAACTGAAATAACAATGGCCTTGCTGCTCCTTTTGCTTTCCGGAACATCAACATCCGGGCCTTCAGTTATTTCATCTTCCTCCTCAAAGCTGGGAAAGAGAATGAAATCATTGGCATAAGTTCCGTCATCCCTTACCTCAATAAGCTTGCTTTCGGAAGCAGCCAAAGTTTTGCCGTCATAAAGCCCAGCTTCCATAAGATAGCTGCCCTTTGGAATCACAACAGAGTATTTTCCGCTGACAGCTATAATTTCCTGTGAAGGGGTTGTGTTGACAGAGACTACAGCGCCTTTTGCAAGATACAGTGAAAGGTCATAAATATTCCCGCTTATGGTTGCCGAATAGGCTATGGGCAGAGCCAGCAAAAGAGCGAAAACGAGAACGGCAATCTTCCCCATAGCATCTCTAAATCCATTCAGATATTTAAAACCTTCCCAATAAGTCATAGGAGTATAGCAATAAATAGGGAGATTTTAAATTTTCAAAATATTAAAAATGCCTCAAATAAAGAAAGAAGGTAAAATAAAGCCTTGTAAAGCTTTAAGCATGATAAAACAGAGTTTCAGCAAAGCTTTCTGAAAGTATGTTTATAAATAAATTCGTCTTTAGGAAAGGCACGAAAACAAATCATGAGGTGATATTATGAAACAGACAGCCGCATTGCTTGTTCTGGCAATATTTCTTCTTAGTATAGTTCCTGTTGTCATTGCCGAAGAAGGCAGCGACAGCGCATCAAGTGGGGATAATTCAGATGGCAGTTCAGGCTCTGTTGAAGCAGATTCAGAAACAAGAACAGAGATAGAGGATGGAGACACAAAGATAGAAACGAGGCAGCGCATTAAAGCCGGCGTGCTTGAGACAAAGGAAAAGATTGAGGACAAAAACGCAGGCATAAAGGCTGAAGCAAGGCTGAAAGCGGCCGCTGATGCAAAGGAAGTGAGAATAGAATCGAGGGAAAAGCTTGCCGAAAAGAGGCTGGAAATAAGGGAAAAGTTTGCTGAAAACAGGCAGGAGCTTATTGTAAAGCTCAGAGAGATGGATCCTGAAAAAGCAAGGCGCCTCGCTGCTTTAGCAAATGCTGATGCAGATAAGATAGCAGGCCTTGATAAAGAAGCAGTAGAAAAGCTTACATCTCTTTCAAGGGAAAGAGTCAAGGAGCTTTCAAAGCTTGACAAGGGTGCCCTTGAGGCAAGACTTAAGGAAGTCAGGGTAAAAAAGGTAAAGAATGCCGATGATCTTAAGGACAGGGTGCTTACTAAAATAAGGATAGACAAAGCAAGGGAAAATTTCGAAAAAGCCCGCGAGAGATATGAAGCTGCCCAGGAAAAATACAGTGAAGCCAGGCAAAGGTATCTGGAAGCAAAAGAAGCAGGAGATGAAGAAGCAGCTCTGGAGCGCGCAAAGGAAGTCCTTGTAAACTCAGCAGATTCTATAATAGCGCACCTTGAGAGGATAAAAGCCAAAATCGCAGAAAGCGAGCACATTAGCGAGGAGAATGCTGCGGAAATAACAAAGCAGATAGACGAGAAGATTGCTGAAGTGCAGGCTCTCAAGGAGAGGGCGGCAGCGGCAACAACTGCCGATGAGATAAGGTCCATAGCAAAAGACCTTAATGCAAAGTGGAAAAACACAAAGGAGAAGGCAAAGGCTTTCGCTGAAAGGGTTGTGACTGCGCGGGTAGAGGGAATTGTGCACCAGGCAGAAGTCCTTGAGAAGAAGCTTGATGCAGCGCTTGCAAAGCTTGAGGAGCAGGGCAGGGATCTCAGCGATGTTGATTCTCTTGTAGGGGAATTCAGCGCAAAGGTCCAGGAAGCCAAGGATAAGTTCCAAGAGGCTCAGGACAAGCTTGAGGCAGCAAGAAGTTCTGATAACCGGGAAGAAGTAAAAGCGCTTGTAGACGAGGCAAGCAGCCTCCTTAAAGAGTCAAGAGAAGCTTTGAAGGAAGCGCATGACAAACTTAAGGAGATTGTAAAGCAGGTCAGGGAAGACGGCGCTGAGCTTGAGATAGAGGAAGACTCTGAAGTAGAGATTGAAGAAGAAGATGAAGAGGAGCCTGAAGACAGTGCTGATGAAGCTGAAGAGGACGAAGAAGAGACAGAGGACGAATCCACAGAAGATGAATCCGGAGACTCTGGCGCTGAGGATGAAGAGGAAGGCTCAGAAAACAGCACAGAAGAAGCTTAAGGCTTCTTCCTTTTTTGTTTTGTCAAGAACCGCCGGTCTCACAGGCATGGCGGAATGTCTGCTGGCGCAGGGCATTCCAGCGGTTCTTGAGCATGCTCAAAAATTTTCCATAATCAGGAAATGCATTTGGCTTTACGTCACCAGCCATAGACTGGATGGAAAATTTTTGACATTTTAGAAAATTTTAAATACCATCCGAAAAACTATTGCCCAGAAGAGGTGTGATAATGAAAAAACTATTTTCAGCATTGTTTGCAATTTCTATCATTGGATTGCTTGCTATTGGCTGCTCTAAAGAAGCGGTTGAGGCTCCCGCAGCAGGAAGCGCAGGCACTGTCCAGGAAGCGACAGGCAACGCCCAGGTGGACAATGTAGCCCAGGATATAGCGGCCGCAGACCAGGCAAGCTCTGAGCTTGACGATTCTGGCCTGCAAGACATTGACGACGCCCTGGCAGATTTGGAGAACATTTAATTTTTCTTTTTCAATATTTATTTATAACAATGGCTTTTTCTATGGGTTATGATACGAATAGACGGCTCCTATCTCGAAGGCGGCGGCTCGATAGCGAGAATTGCCCTCGCTTTATCCGCAATAACGCAGAAATCATTCACAATAGCTGATATAAGAAAAAACAGGCCGCAGCCAGGGCTCAAGAATCAGCACCTTTTCTGCATACGCGCTTTGGAGCAATTATGCAACGCAAAGGCAGAAGGCTCTTTTTTAGGCTCACAGGAGCTTAAATTCGTGCCGGGTAAATTAAAGGCAAAAAACCTTGAGATAGACATAGAGACAGCAGGCTCTATCCCATTGTTCCTGCAGTCTATCCTGCTTCCACTGATGTTTGCGGATAAGCCGTCAAAAATAACAATCAAAGGAGGCACATCAGGAAAATGGGCTGCCCCTATAGAGTATTTTGACAATGTCTTCCTGCCGCAAATAAGAAAATACGCAAAAATTGAGCTAAAGACATTGAAGCGCGGTTATTTCCCGAAAGGGCAGGGACTCGTAGAGATTAAGATTTCTCCAATTTACAAGCTCAACGATTTCAATTTTTTTGATGAATTTTTAATGGAAATAAGAAAAAATGCCACAAAAATAATGCTGGAGGAACAGGGCAGACTTATCCAGATAAAGGGCATCTCGCATGCTTCAATGGACATTGAAAAAGCCCAGGTTGCCGAAAGGCAGGCGAAAGCGGCGCAAACAACACTCACTTCAAGATATTCCTGCCCTATTGCAATCCAGACATCGTATTCAAGTACAGCCTCAACTGGCTCTGGAATAACTTTATGGGCAATTTTTTCAAAAGATGCGAATGAAATTGATGAAAGAAACCCTATAAGGATTGGAGCTGATGCCCTGGGGGAAAGGGGAAAAAGCTCGGACGAAGTTGGATATGAAGCGGCCAAAAAGCTGATTGGAGAGATAGAAAGCAAAGCGCCTGTTGACAGCCATCTTGCCGATCAGCTTCTTCCTTTTCTGGCGCTTTTTGGCGGGAAAATCAGGGCCTCAAGGCTGACAAGCCATTCAAAAACGAATATCTATACAATAGAGAAATTCCTTGGAAAATGCCTTGAAATTGATGAGAAATCTGGCACAATCTCAGCCAATTTCTAAGGTAAGGTCGACTTAAGGGGCGCCCGGTTATTTCTGCTGAGGCAGGTTACGTGTTGTGGAGCCAAGGAACAGTTTTTCCCAAATAAAAAGAATACACGGTTCAGAAAAATAAAAAATCAAAAAGCTGACGAAGCAGATGGCGCCCTTAAGTCAACCGTGCCATTTCTAAAACAATAACTTTTATAAATCAGCCACTGCTCCCAAGAGGCTATGGAAATAAAAGCAGTATGCATGTCATGCAAGAAGCGGATTTCAAATACTATCGGCTCCACACGATTCAGCTGCCCGAAATGTGGCAAATACGAGATAATAAGGTGCAAGCACTGCCGCGAGATAGCGGCAAAGTACAAGTGCCATGAATGCGGCTTTGAAGGCCCTAATTAACAATGGTTTCTGAAAATCTTAGATTTTTAAAGTTCCGAATAACGGGGGTTTTCTGATGGCAAAGGTAGTTGTAACCCTTAAGATAATGCCAGATTCTCCGGAAACAGACCTTGATGCAATAGAGTCAAAGGCAAAGCAGGCAATAGAGGATTTTGCAGGCAAGACAGAGACAAAAACAGAGCAGGAGCCGATTGCTTTCGGGCTTAAAGCAGTTAAAATCATGTTTGTAATGGCTGAGGAGAAAGGCTCAACAGAAGAGCTTGAAAAAGCAATTTCCAGTATAGAATCTGTAAACGGCTGCGAAATAACTGATGTTAGAAGGGCTATAGGCTAATTAAACAGCTTCCACCTCATCCTTGCATTTTCTGTAGAAATTCCCTGCCATCCCAATGCCCCTGTCTTTCCGTCTCTTGTCTTTATGCAGAGGCTCTGGCCTGATTCAATATTTCCGACAGCGCCATTGACAGCGCCGCAGTCTTCCTCATTGACATCATCTATATTCATTACAACCGCCCTTATTTTCACAGGATTAATGGCAGTAAACTGGAAAGTATCCGGGCTTCTTTTTGAAAAGGCTTCAGAGTCAATGCTCCTTATTGTTGAGAAAGTGCCGTGGCTCAGGTCAAAGTAATGCAGGTATTCATTCCCAAGCTCAAACACGCCGCCAGCTTCCGGAATATCTGAATCCTGCACTGATTCTTTCGGCTGTTCTGCAGCTTCTTCAGGCTCTTTCAGCTCTTCTGTAATTTCCTCTTTTGGAATCTCTGCAAGCTCTGCCTGCACACTGCTCTTCTTCCCTGCTTCCACAGCCACACTCGTTTCAAAATCCGCGAATCCTTCCTTTTTTACAGCAATCCTGTGCTGCCCGGCAGCTATGTTATTCAGTGTCAAAGGAATCTTTCCCTGGTACAAATCATCCATGTAAACATCAGCATTCTCTTCTGAAGATTCAACAGCAATGAACCCTGTGCCTTCCTCAGCAACTTCATCATTTGCATTATTTGCTCCATTAAGGATTTCCTGCTCAAGCCCTTTTATGTCATACTTTGGCTGGCAGGCTGCGATAAACAGGAGCAACACAACAAAGCACAGGCTTATTGCTTTCATGCCAGCAACCAAGGCTTTTTCATATAAAAAACTATGGGTGAAATCCCAGTTAAAGATAGTGTACCTTATTGTGAGTCCTATAAAAACGCGAGGCGAGCGCACCCCTTAAAAATCCAGCGGATTTTTGGGATGCAAGGAAAACTTTGTTTTCTTGCACAGAAAAGCAGTGCTTTTCTTGTGCCGAAAATCCTTGATTTTCGTGAATAAGCAATCAAGGCAATAATGCACTATTTTCAACATAACTATTGTTTCAGAATCCTCAAAAGCCGTTCATAAGAAATATCCGACCTTATCCCCGTTCCAGAAAAATGCGTCTCTGAGCACTTAAAGCCTGCTTTCCTGGCTTCTTTCACAACTTCTTCCTTTTTTCTTATGTGCTTTATGCCTTCCCTTTCAACAATGGCATGAATGTCAAAGAATCCTGCAGTTTTTATCTTGGATTCGTCATTTACAATTTTCATGAATTTTTCAAGCTCTTTATCATTCATTCCTTTGCATGACTTAAGCATTTTTGCCGTCAATCCCATGTCAAAAAGCTGCCCGAGCCATAAAGGCCCTGCCCCATTAAGCATTCCATGCTCTTTCACAATGCGGTCAACTTCTTCCTTGCCCTTGGCGCACTGGAAAAATGCCCTGAAATAATGGTCCTTAAAGAAAGAGAATACGGGAACCATAGCTTTATCGTATTGAGCCGCAACAAGCTGCACTTTCCTTATCAGTATGCGCAGTCCTGTTTCATGCATCAGCTCATTCTTCTTGGAGATGGCCCAATATTTCCTTAGTGTTGATTTTGGATAAGTGCCGGTCAATGCAGCAGTATCAGTCGCAGTAACAGCAAGAAGCCCGCCTCTTGATATCTTCTTCACAGCCATGTCAAGGAACGGATTCGGGCTTCCGAAAGGGTCCACATCTATGTAATCAAAGCCTTTTGACTCAAGAAGAAGCCTGTTCGCATCCTTGTTCTCAACCGTAAAGCTCACTTTGTTCAGCTTCATGTTTTTCTTAATCAGCTTCATAGATTCCTTGTCATGGTCATTCGCAGTCAAGCTCTTGAATTTCAGCTCTTTTGCAAATCTCACAGCCCTTATGCCGGAAGCTGCCATAAGGTCGCACAGGCTCATTGGAGGGAATTGCTTCAGCAGCAGCACTGAAATATCCCTGTTAAATTTCATCGCAGGATTGTAGAATACCGGCAGCTCTTTGGATATCTTCTCGGCTGTATGCACGTAAGCTTTCACAGAGCCTTCTTCAATCATGCTGTACATAAATAAAAGAAAAAGAAGAAGGAATAAAAAGCTTTAGATTATTGTTATGTACCTGTGCCTGACTTTCCTGAAATGGTCATTGCTCACTGTTATCCTTGCAAGATACTCGCCAGGAGGCACATTGCCTGTCTCCCACACAAGGAACCTTCCGTAAGAGTCTCCATGGTCAACGTCAAATGCTGTTCCGCCGGTAACATCCCCTGTGTCGTAGATGAGCATTCTTGCCTTTACATCCTCTATATTCTCATCCGCCCTGTTCACTACGTTGGTGTGCAATTCCACCGGCTGCCCTGCCTCATAGATCTCATAGCTCCTTACCTGGCCGAAAAAGCTGTCATAGCCCCTGTCTGAGAAATCTATCTTGCCGAACAAAGCCAGCACAATGAAAACCGCAAAAACCGACAATATTTTCCTCACAATTATCACCCTTAAACTTGACACCATTTAATAATGGTAGCTGATATTTAAAGATTTCTATGAAGTTGAGATTTCTTTGGGTAGCAAGGTTAGCATCCTTTTGCAATAAATAAAACCGCGAGGCGAACGATATGCGTTAAGAGTGAGCCTCGCGACTAACATTGCGGAGCGTATTGAAAGAATAAGCGCAGATAAAAGACAATTAGGGCAATACGGCATTTTTTCAGGCTCTGTCCCGAATCTCACTTTGCTCGGGTTAGCAGCTTTCGCCCAATTTACGTATTAGGCAAAGTACCAGCCATTCCCGTATGGAGCAACCCCTTGGCTTCCTTTGCTGAAAAAGTAGAATGGGCTCACTTAAAGCTGCTAACCTACATTCGGGACAGAGCCATTTTTTCAACAACCTTTAAAAACCGCCTGAAATTACTCTAAAGCTGGTGGTTAAAGTTCTAAGGCAGCCGATACTTGTCTTTATGGGGAATGTGGATGCGGGCAAGACGCAGCTACTTGACACTATAAGAAAAACCTCGGTCGTGCATTCAGAAGCAGGGAGAATTACGCAGTGCATTGGCTGCAGCCTCATCCCAATTGACACGATAATGAAGATTTGCGGGCCCCTTCTGAGCGCAACAAAGATGAGCATAACCGTCCCGGGCATAGTCGCAATAGACACTCCAGGGCACGCAGCATTCACAAATCTCAGGAAAAGGGGAGGCAATCTTGCCGACATAGCGGTCCTTGTCATTGACATAAAAGACGGCATAAAGCTGCAAACGCTGGAATGCATAGAAATCCTTAAGCAGTACAAAACCCCTTTCGTAATAGCCCTTAACAAGATAGACATTCTGCAGGGCTGGAAGAGCAGCTCTTCTCTTCTCATGCAAAGCCTTAATTCCCAGGCGCCGAATGTTACGCAGGAAATCGAGACAAAGCTTTACGAAGCTGTGGGAAAGCTTTCAGAGCTTGGCTTTGAATCTGAAAGGTTTGATAGGGTTCAGGATTACACAAGGCAGATTGCAATAGTGCCGGCTTCAGCAGCAACCGGAGAAGGCATTCCCGAGCTTCTCATGGTAATAACCGGGCTTGCCCAGAAATTCCTGGAAAAGTCGCTTAAAATAAATGCAGAAGGCCATGCACAGGGCACCATCCTTGAAGTCAAGGAAGAGAAGGGCCTTGGGATTACTATGGACGCGATAATATATGACGGCACATTAAGCCAAGGCGATACAATAGTTGTCGGCACTCTTGGCGAGCCAATTGTCACAAAAGTAAAAGCTCTTTTTGAGCCCCTTCCCCTGAAAGAGATGCGCGGCAAAGGAGTGAATTTCAGGCCCGTGAAGAAAGTAAGCGCGGCAACAGGCGTCAAGATATCCGCACTCGGCATAGAAAATGTTTTCTCGGGAATGCCCATAATAGGATTCCACGAAGGCCTCAGCATAAACCAGATAAAGGAAAAAATCAGGGAGGAAGTAGGAGAGGTCCTTATCGAGGCCGAAGATGAAGGGGTTGTCGCAAAAGCTGACTCTCTGGGCAGCCTTGAGGCATTGATAAAAATTCTTAAGGAAAATAACATACCAATAAAGAAAGCATCAATAGGGGACATAACAAAAAAAGACATCATGAACGCAGAAGCAAGCCTTGAAAAAAATGCAGAGCTTGCAGCCATACTGGGCTTTAATGTCAGGCTCCTGCCCGATATACAGGTTCCAAAGACAATTGCAGTGATAAAGAATGATGTCATATATAAGCTCATAGAAGACTTCCAGAAATGGAAGGAAGAAGTGAAAAAGCTGCATGAGTCAAAAGAGCTCGAATTCCTGGCAAAGCCGTGCAGGATAAAGCTGCTCAAGGGCTATGTTTTCAGGCAGAGCAACCCGGCTATTTTGGGCGTTGAAGTGCTGCAGGGCACTTTGAAAGTCGGAAGCCATCTCATGAAGAATGACGGCACTCCATTGACAGAAGTGAAAGAGATACAGCACGAGAAAAAGAATGTAAACGAGGCCGAGAAGGGAAAGCAGGTTGCCGCTTCGCTTTTGAAAGTGACTGTCGGAAGGCAGGTCCATGAAGGCGACATCCTCTACTCGTTCATGCCTGAAGAAGATTTCAGGAAATACAAGGAGCACAAGAATTTCTTATCGTGGGATGAGAAGGAAATCCTGAAGGAGATTGCAGAGATAATGAGGAAAAACAATCCCATGTGGGGGGTTTGAGTTTAGTTGTTTTTTATAAACAAAAATATTGAAATTAGCATTGAAAAATTTATTGAAAAAGTATTGAATGCGAAAAGTGTTTTTGAAATAAAATAAACACATAGGCAACAAAAAGCATTGAAAATAAACAAAAAAATAAAAAACAATAAAACCACCAAAAAATAAAAAACAGCAAAAAATACGACAATAAAAGCCCAATAAAGAAAAATCCGTTAAAAAAAAGCATTGGTAATAATAAAATCAATAATATGCAATAAATAAAAACAAAACACCCAAAAATAAATAAAAATCAATAATAAGAATCCAAAACAAAATGCAGAACATGAAGATACTTAACAAAAAAGGGGTAAAGCATATACTGGATGCAATCGAAAAGCAGTGGGGCGCTGGTTTTGATACCGGCAACGCATTCTTCCAGAAGGAGAACGGGAAAATCTACCTAATGAACAGGGGCTTCTCAAGGATAGATGCCGATAAATTAAGGATAAACTCGCTCGGGCTTTACCTCGGCGAGATGAAAGACGGCGAGTTAAGGCTGTCTATAGAGGGAAGCCAGATTATAGGGCCGGATGCAAAAAAGAACGTTCTGGAGCTTAATGAAGCAGAAACAAAAGAATGGATGAGGGGAACTGACTTGGAAAATGAAAGTGAAATGAAGGGCTTTGTTATAATGAAGAACAATGAAGATTTTCTTGGGTGCGGAAAAGTCACGCAGAAGAAAGTGCTTAATTTTGTGAATAAGGCGAGGAGAGTGGAGATTTTTTGAAATCAATATTAAGATTAAAATTATGTAGTAATGCCCAAACCTTGCAGCCATTTTTTCACTGCGCTTGAGGCAGTGTGCTTCAATCCCTCTAAATTGTCGTTAATGATTCTACTCATTTCTTCAGGATTAAATTGAGAATTCCCGTTAGAACCCCCATCCTTCTTAAATGCCGCCAAATAGGCACCATTAACCCGAGCAGCGTAAATGGTAGCAAGGTAAATTGTAAACTCTTTCGCTCTTTTCACAGCATTTCCAATACCAGTATCTTCGCAGACAATATCTTTACTTATCTGCCGGACTGCTAAAATAAAGTAAGACGCGAATTCATTATAATTTTCTGTAGAAGGGTTACTTTTCTTACCTTCCCCAAACGGCTTTAATCTGTTCTCTAATTCCTTTCTTTCTCCAAGCAACGCATCTACAGAGCTAACTAAAAACTTTGATTCTGCTATTATACCTGAAAACTGCCTGTTAGCCTCCTCTCCGGATTCCTTATCTAATATTAGGTATCTCTTACCGCTATTTACAAGATCTGCCAGTGCCCTAAACCTGATTATGTCCTCCCTATACTTATTTTCCTTGCCACGTAAAAAACCCGCCAAATCCGGTTTGTACATTTCAGGAAATGAGTCAAATACAGCTTTTTGATAATCATCTATTCTAGCTAATAGAAACTGATTTATCACTTCACTGTCAATTCCGCGCAGACAAAAATCCACTCCAACTCCTAAACTTCTTGCTATATCCATGACACTTTTTGGATTATCATAGAGCAAGCCGCCCCATATCCCATTAAATGCCTGTCTCCCTTCTTTTGACCTTCCCCCTAGGTTGGAGCGGATATTATCCCTAACCGCTTCCTCCAACTCACTTAGATACCTCTTCCTACTACCAAATGGGATAGAAGTTCTGTCTAATTTAATAGTAGCATCGCTTAGAGAATTAGCATACTCTATATACTTTCCAGTCCTATTGTAGTTCACTGCTTTGGGTTTAATCATAGTTTACAGTAAAAATCAGTATCTTATAAACCTTTCTATTCTACACTACTATAAAGTAGTGTCTATAACAATTTCAACCACAGAATCAGGCTTTATGCCCGTTTTCAAATCACTGGCAGCCTTGTCCGCCTTCACAGCCAGCGTTCTTCCGTCAAGAAAGCCGCTTTTCCTTACTACCATCTCCCTGTCAGAATTAAAAGAAGGGTTTAGCTC
>JAGVYR010000012.1 GCA_018303185.1 Candidatus Woesearchaeota archaeon
TCAGCTATGGGCGATTATGCACGAAACAGCAATCGCAGAAGGGATAATAAAAGAGGCAGAGAGGCACGGAAAAGTCAGTGAGATTTTCCTTGAAATCGGCGAGCTGGCCCATGTTCCCGCCCATGAGCTGATTGAAGCATTAGAGAGCATTGTCAGATGGAAGGTACACTGGAAAGAAATCCCCTCAGAAGCAAAATGCGGGTGCGGATTCAAAGGCCATCCGAAAATCCTTGAAAGGGGCCATGATTCCTTCATGATTGAATGCCCTAAATGCAAAAGTGTTCCTGAACTTGCTGAAGGGAAAGACATAATAATAAGGAAGGTTATTGTTGAGTGAAATGTGCCTCGCTGTGCCGGGAAGGATTGTGAAGATTAAAAGCAATACAGCTACTGTGGACTATGAACTGGAAAAAAGAGAAGGAAAAATCCTTGAAAAGGGGTATAATGTCGGCGACTATGTCATAATCCAGGGAGGCATTATAGTTTCCAAAGTGGAAAAAGCTGAAGCAGAAGAAGCCCTGAAGGATTACAGGGAGAATGCCGCATAGCACCTGCATTATTCCAAAAGATTTTTAAATCATTTAATTCCGATTGTTTCACTATAAAATGATAGAATCCATAAGGCAGTTTCTGCTGCATCCGAAAGAGACGGGGGGCATTGAATCCTCTGACGAGCTTGCAGAGCTTATAACGGATATACCCAACCTTGCGTCCGCGAAGTCTGTCGTTGAGCTCGGGCCCGGCACAGGGGTCTTCACAGAAAGGGTTATTGCCAAGGCTCCTAAAAGATGCAGGTTCTTCTGCATCGAAACAAACGGGCATTTCTCAAGAGTTATAGCGGAAAAATACCCTTATGTAAGGGTGTACAGGGACTCTGCCATCAACATAAGGAAGTACCTTGCAATGAACGGGCTCAGGGAGTGTGACGTGATAATTTCAGGGCTTCCGTGGGCTTCCTTTGAGGAAGATTTTCAGGAGCAGCTTCTCCAGGAGATAAGGAAATCTCTGAAAAAAGGCGGAGAGTTCCTCACATTCTCATATGTGCAAAGCATGCTCCTTCCTGCAGCAAAGAATTTCAGGGCACTCCTGCATGAGAATTTCTCGGAAGTTAGAAAGACTTATACAGTGTGGAAAAATCTGCCGCCTGCTTTCGTCTATCACTGCAGGAAATGAAGCAAGTGCCAGGCAAACCCCGGTTTCACGCCAAGTTCCGCTGCTTTCACCTCTTTTTCTTTTCCGAATATTTCTCGACAAGCTGCTTTGTCTTCCAGAATATATACGAGAAGACAAACGCTGCAATCACAAGCACGGCAGCCTTGTACAGGTACCATCCAAAATAATATCCGCCGTATCCCATTCCCATTTTATCACCTTTTCATTTATTTTTTGCCTACTTTTATATATTTTTATATTTTATATATTTTTATATCTTTGCAGCATTTATTGAGTTTATTGTGTTATCAGAATATTTTTTCAGATTCCTCAGCTGCTCCTCATCCAACACCATCGGAGCAAACCCCCAGTGAAGCGCCACATAATCCCCTGCTTTGATGCCCGGAAGCAGTTCGGGAAGATAGACTGCAGTCTTTGTCTGGTTTTCAATAATTTTTATTTTATTGTTTTCCTTTTTTAAGATATTGGAATCAACTATCAGCTTATCGGAAGGCAAAACTTCCAAAACTCTGCCATAGGAAATCCTGCAGTTTTCCATGTTCTGGATGCTTGTGGGGACAGAGCCCGTGAGCATGCCAACTCCGACATACATCACATTGAAGTTATGGTGGGCGGCAAGCCCGGAAGGCATTTTTTCTTTCAGCTTCTCTCCGAAGGATTTAGGCAGTCCTCTCTTTACCAGCCTGTCAATTATTTTCCTTAAATCGCTGTCATCAAGCTTATCTAATAATGCATTCCCTATCCAGTATGCCTCGACAACTTCATAGTCGAAAATATCCTTTCCGCTGGCTTCCGCAATAGTGGAGAAATAGGGGTAAAGGCCCTCAAACCTCAGCAGCAGCTTTTTTATTTTTTCTTCGTGATTTTTTATTGAATTATCTTCTTGTGATGTTTTTATATTGCTTAAAATTTTATCATTGCTTAAATTCTTATTTTCCTTATTGCTTATCTTTTGTAAATTTGGATTTTGTTTGCTGGAGATATGGCTCAATCCCTTGAAATATTCCAAAAACTCCTTATTCGCCTCCGAGGGCCCGCAGAAGTGCAGGGAATTTGTTATGTAGGAGAACCTTGCGGCTAGCTCAATGCCGTTCATCATGCTTCACTCCCGGAAGATAAGAGGCAGAAGACAGGATTTTTGCAAAATAAACGATGAAAAACACTCCGGCAGATATAAGTATAATTCCCGCTGCATCAAAAGCAGTAAGGGCAGCTCCCCTGAAGGCAAGGTCGAGCAGGGCTGTAATCGGTGCCCCGAGCGACAATACAGAGGCGGCAGTTGAAACTTTCACATATTTCAGGCCGGTGTAATATGTTACGACGTAAAGCAGCAGCAGAAGGGATGTTATTATTATCCATGAATACTGCGCGAAAGACATGGAGTATATAATTGAAAACTTCCCGGTTGCAATCAAAAATGCCAAAATGAACAATGAGCCGAAAAACATCCTTCCGAAAGCGACAATGTTTCCTGACAGCTCTGCAAGCGCATGCTTCGCAATCACATTCTCGGCTGCCCACAGTACAGCAGCGGCAAGAATCATAATATGCCCTGCTGAAAAAGAAAGTTCAGGCCCTGCCATCAGGTAAGTCCCCAGCAGGATTAACGATGCCCCGATAACGAAGCCCTTTGTAAGTCTTTCTCTCAAAAAAAACATAGCAAAAACCGCAGCAAACACAAAAAGAGTCTTGTGGATAAAAGACCCGGTAACTGCATTGGCCATCTGCAGCCCCCTGAAAAACAGCAGGAACGGGACAGAGCCGCCGATTAAGCCAATTAGGGCCAGTTGTTTCCAGTGATTTATTTTTAGTTTTTTTATTTCATTGAATTGATTGAAAAATAAAATGATTGAAAACAAAAGCAATGCGACCACAATATTTTTTGAAAACGTAAAAACAGAGCTATCAAAGCCCTTTACCCCAAAGCTGTTGATGAATATCGAAAAACCCGACACGACAGCAGTTATTAAAACAAAAATCAGCCCTTTTTTTTCAAATCCGCTTTCAATTACGCCCATTCTTCCACCTTTTTTGCCAATTCTTCAACATTCCCTTCTGCGGGAATCCCTATTATTTTAACCTTTCTCTCCACCCCGAGCAGCTTCATAAGGTTAAGGAAATAGCCGAGGTCAAAATCATGCAGCGTCATTATTTTTTTTGCCCTTACTTTTTCAATATCCTCAATTATCACTGGCTCTTTGATGCCCCGGACAACATCCAGGATTAATATTTCCTCATCCTCGCATTCCAGCAGCTCGTCAGGGCTCCTGCAGTGCACAATCTCGTGCCTGCCTGAAAGCAGCCTGGAGACCTGCCTTGCCAGCCTGTCCTCAGCAAGATGCTCATTCCCGAACACGTAGAGTTTTTTCATTTTTTATTTTATTTTTGAATTTCAAGCTCATAATTTTTACAAAAATATTTTTTAAAATATTCTTCTGAAAAAGCATAAATGCAAATGCGGTGCCGATTATTGTTATAACTAAAGTCGCAAGGTCAAAATGCCCTTTCTTATTCCCTGAAAATTTCATTTTTCCACCTCTTTTATGCTTAAGCCCATTTAACCTCCAAAAAGTGCGCAGAGCAGCTGAAGCACGGGTCATAGCTCCTTATCAGCTTCTCAACCTGGATTATAATCTCCTCTTTTTTCCTGCCGGCAACAGACGGGACAAATTCCCTTATGTCTTCCTGCATGTTCAATAAGTTCTGGGCAGTAGGCGTTATTATGTTTGCGTTTGTTATTTTGCCCTCGCTGTTGATTGAATATTCATGCCATAAAGTCCCTCTTGGAACCTCTATGGCCCCGACGCCCCTGCCCGGCCCTGCATTGGCTTTTACAGGCTTTTCATCCTTAATGGCCAGCTCTTCGCAGATCTTCATCCCCTCCCCAACATAATGCACAAGCTCAATTGCCTGCGCCATGTTGTTATGGTACGGATTTTTTGAATTTTCCCTTATTTGGGATTTTTTTAATGCTTTCTGCCCTTCCTTGCTTAATTGCTTACCGCTCGTATTGATTCTGGACAAAGCTCCTACAGCATATCTTTTGTCCTGCCTGACGACAAAATTCGCAGAGGAATACGGCTCATGGTATTCCTTAATGAAATCGGAATACTTTGACTTGTCAAAGATCCCTCCATCGCTCCCGAAAGAGCCTTCAAGCATCGGGTATTTTTTTGGATTTATCAATGAGAAGAATTTTCCTTTTGTCTCAAATTTCGGATACCTGAATGAGGAAAACAATTCGCATGTCTCTACGGTGTCAGTTCTTATCTGCTCAAGGCTTTTCCTTATCTCATCTATCTGCTCCTGCTTTGGCAGCTTTAGCCAGCCGCCGACGGTTGCCGAAACAGGGTGCAGATCACGGGAGCCAAGCAGTCTTATTATGCCGTTGCCTGCCTTCATCATTGCAAGGGCGCTTTTCAGCTCCTTGCCGTATTTCGGCGCCATTGCCAGTGCGCTTTCATATCCAAGGTAATCGGGCAGCGCCAAAAAATAAAGATGGGTTGCATGGCTCCTTATCCTCTCTCCCAGAGTCAGAAGCTCTCTTAATTTGTAGGTCTGCTCTGATATCTGGACTCCAAGAGCATCCTCAACAGCGCTGAGGGCGGCGATTACATGCGCGCAGCTGCATATGCCGCATATCCTTGAAGTCATCTCATGCGCCTCATAGTATTTCCTTCCGCGCACAATCCCCTCGAAATACCTGCTCCCCTCGGTAGCGGAAAGCTCGCACTTGGTGACCTTGCCGCCTTCCATGGAAAGGTTCAGCTTCGCATGCCCTTCAATCTTGGTTATGTGGTTTAATGTGATTTCTTTCGGCATTTTGTTTTTGTTTTTGTTTTTTTATTTTTGTTTTTGAATTGTTTTTAATCTTTTGTTGTGTTTTTTATTGTTGGGGGATACATTTTGCTTTTTATTGTTAATACTTGCCTTTGTCTTCATTTAATCTTTAATCCTTTGGCATCTTGGCGCCGCCATTGTTGCGGCGCATTATGTTGCGCGGCATCATTGGCCGCGCCTAAAATTCCAAGGTTTTTTGTTTTTTAAATCCTCATATATATGATATCTATTCAAAATACTCCTTTTTCCCATAAAACTTTGTATCTAACTTCCCGCCTGCCTCCTTGCTTTTCATGAATTCCTCGACAATGGGCATCTTCAGCCCGACAAAAGTCCTCATCCTTGCCTCTATGAAAGCATCGTCAAAGCCCCTGTCTCTGAGCATTTTTATCATAAGCGGCAGATTCATGTCCTTAGTCGGGCCGCGGCATCCCCAGCATTCAAAGCCGCCATTGATGCAGACAGAGTTGCATCCTCCTGCAGTTATCGGCCCGAGGCACGGCTTTCCCAGATCGAGAAGGCACTGGTTCCCGTTTTTCCTGCACTCAATGCATACAGGGCTTTCATAGGGCTTTGGCTCTTTTCCTATGGCTATTCCCTTCAGGAAATTGAGTATCTCCTTCTTATCGGGGGGGCACCCCGGTATGTAATAATCAGCCCGCACATGGTCGTCAACCGGCGTAGGCTGCAGATCTTTTATTTCTTCTCTTTTCCTGTACAGGAGATGCTCATAATTCTCCTTCAGGGTGAACTGCCTGTAGGCAGGCACGCATCCTGTGCATGAGCATGCTCCCAATGCAACAAGGAACTTTGAATTTTTCCTCAGCCTCTGCAGCACTTCAAGGTCGTCTTCATCGGCAACAAGCCCCTCGACAAAGATGTAGTCAAAGCTCTCATCGACATTCACTTCCTTCACAAATGGGAATGCCTTCAGGTCAACAACCTTGATCAAATCCAAAAGCTCGTCTTCATTGAATATGACTGAAAGCAGGCAGCCTGCGCACCCTGTTATTCCGTAAAACCCTACCTTAAGCTTGTTGTCCGGATTCCGCACCTGCAATAATTTTTCCATCCTGCAAGCCTCTAGTCTGTTTTCAGTTCTTTTATCTCGTCATACCTGAACACTGGCCCGTCAACGCATGTGTATTTGCCCCTTATCATGCAGTGGCAGCAAATCCCTATTGCGCAGTACATGAGCCTTTCCGCGCTTATGAAAATCTGGTCGTCATTGAATCCCTTCTCTTTCAGGTTCGCTATGACATTCCTTATCATGACGGGCGGCCCGCACACAAAAACTATTTTATTATCCTTGCTCAGGTGCAGGGAGTTCATCGCATCTGTAACAAAGCCTGCTCTCATGTCATAGCAAATATGGCTGTGCACCTCTTTGTCCAGTGTCATATGCACTTTGTATTTTTTGTCCCATTCAGCTATCTCTCTCTTGAAGATGATATCCTCATCTGACCTGTATCCGAGAATAAGCAAAACATTCCTGTAATCTGCCCTGTGGTTTTCAATATAGTCTATAACGCTTTTCAAAGGAGCGACGCCGCATCCCCCCCCTATGACCACCACATCATTTCCATTCAAGTACTGCATGGGATAGCCGCGGCCATACGGCCCTCTTATCAGGATAACATCTCCTTTTCTCAGCTTTGAAAGCGCCCTTGTAACATTCCCGACTTCCCTTATGTTAAGCTGTATGTATTCATCAGAATCTGAGCAGATTGAAATCGGGCATTCTCCTATTCCCGGAATTGAAACCTGCACGAACTGCCCTGGATCGTGCTTGATTTTCATGTCCACAGTCAGGGTGAAATTGTCCGGAGTTTCCTTATGGTAATCAATGACTTTGTATGGTTTTGGGATATAGGGGTTTGAATTTCGGGTTTTTTTGCTTATTGCTGGGGATTTTTTTATTGGATTCTCCCTTGATGCGCTGTTTTTGTTTTTTGAAGCTTTGCTTATCTTTGATTTCCTCGCTGTTTTTCTCTTTTTTTTATTGGAATTTGCCTTTTTCATTGGGTTTTTGTTTTTTATTTTGTTGCTTATCTTATCTTTGGGTTTTGTTTTAACGTGTTGTGTTTGCTTTTTTTGCCTTGAAATTTTTACAATTGTTTTTTATTTGTAATTTTTTGCAGCTATATTTTCATAGGCTTTTTTCTACCGCTTTTCGCCTTCTTTCATCTCATTTATTATCTGCACAAAATCAATCCTTGTCGGGCAGCCCTCTATGCACCTTCCGCAGCCCACGCACATCTGTATCCCGTACTTTTCCTTGAAATAGTCCAGCTGGTGGTAGATGCGGTGCTTAAACCTCTGCTCCCTTTCATTCCTGAAGACGTGGTTTCCTGCAACCCTGGAGAATTCAGGAAGCTGGCAGCTGCTCCACTCCCTTACCCTCTCACCGCTGCCGGGATTGCTCATTTTCACTTCATCATGGATGTCAAAGCAGTAGCACGTTGGACAGAGAGCAGTGCATGCCCCGCAGCTTAGGCAGATGTCCACTCCTTTTTTCCAGTCCGGATTATCATACAAAGGCCCTATGTCCTTGACCTTGAGCCTATCAGCTCCGGGTATTTTCTTTTCGTGCTGTGCGATGAGCCTTGTTGATTTTTCAAAAAAGCCGCTGAATTTCTTATATAGCGCCATTCCTTTCTCGCTGCCTATCTCGACAAGCATATGGTCCCCTTTATCGTAAAACATCATGTCAAAATAATCTTCAAGCTCAAGAGAGCCGCAGAAGCAGTACTCCGAAGGCGCCTCATTGCAGTGGTATCCAAGCAAAAAGCTCCTTTCCCTTTCGGCAATGTAGTACGGGTCATTCGCGCCCTGCATGAACACTATATCCTGGTGCTTTATCGCATTAAGGTCGCATTTCCTTATGCCGAAAAAAACTCTTTCTTTATTCTCAAATTTAGGCTCCAGTATCCTGTTTCCGTTGAAAGTGAACAGCACTTCCCTTTTCTTAAAAAAGAATTCCTTGACAGGGAAATATGAATTTTTTTCAAAATGGATGTCATTGATGTTTTTTATCGCATCAAACTTTACCAGCTCCCGCTTGACAGGGGCTATAAGCTCATAACTATCACTAAGAGCCTCCAAGAACTCTCTAAACCTCTTTTTTTCCTGCTTCAGCGTAAGCATTTGATGATTTCCCACCAATACCTTGACTATATAAATTTTGTTAATTATAAATTTTGCCTTCGTCGGGACAATTTCAGTGATAAATGCAAAAATATATTAACTACATAAAGTGTAGTTTCGGGGATGAATCCCAAAAAAGTGCTGAAAGATGCCTATGAAGACAGGTTCAGCCGCTATCTGATTATTGGATTGATTCTTGCGGGGATTTTCCTGTTTTTTAATAATTCCAATGAAAAAAATCCTGTTGAAAAAACTGATGGCCTTGCTGTTGACTTCTTCTTCCATCCCTTATGCCCGCACTGCCAGGAACAGAAGCCTTTCAACCAGGAATTGATGGATAAATATCCTGCAGCAAAGTGGGCTTACCATGATGTTACAAACCCGGAAGAAGCTGCATTGTTTCAGGAATATGCCAGAAAGCGCAATATACCTTTGCAGAATCTTGGTGTCCCGGGAACTTTCATCGGAGAGAAAAGCTTCATAGGATTTGATGCAAGGGAAACAACAGGAAAGGACATTGAAAATGCATTGGAAGGATATATTCAGGGAAAAACAGCTGAAAAGGTAGGCAGTGTTGTAAAAGAGCCGGGCTCCGTAGCAGGGACTGAAGTTGCGCTGCCTTTCCTTGGAAAAATAAACGCTTTAGATTATTCACTGCCGTTCCTTGCAGTAATACTGGGACTTGTGGACGGCTTCAACCCGTGCGCCATGTGGGTTCTAGTTTACCTTATCTCATTAATAATGGCGCTCCGCGATAAAAGAAAAATCTGGCTTCTTGTCGGCTCTTTTGTGCTGGCTTCAGGAGTGCTCTACTTTCTCTTTATGACAGCATGGCTGAACGCATTTCTGCTATTAGGCTATATGAGGTGGCTCACAATAATAATAGGCATATGGGCAATCTATGCAGGCTCAATGTCTTTGAAAGATTATTTTACAGCAAAAAATGCGCTTGTCTGCGAAGTTACAGATGAAACAGGCAAGGAAAAGACAATGAGCCGCATTGAGAGAATCGTGCATTCTCCGCTTACATGGGCAACCATTCTTGGAATAATAGGGCTTGCTTTCATAGTAAACTCGGTAGAATTCGTGTGTTCTTCAGCCATTCCTGCTATTTTCACTCAGGTGCTTACCCTGAGCAATCTTTCAGGCTGGCAGTATTATGGCTACATCCTTCTTTATGATGCATTCTTCATGCTTGACGACCTTATAATCTTCAGCCTCGCTGCGTTTGCAGTAAGCACAAAGTTTGGGGAAAGATATGCGAAGTACTGCAAGCTGATTGGCGGTGCTGTGCTTCTTGTTCTGGGATTGATGCTGGCTTTTGCGCCGCAGGTTCTGGGATAAGGGCAATTCAAGCCAACTTAAGGCGCCATTTACCTGCCTGCGAGAACGCTCGCCTTTGCAGAAAGTTCGAGCAGGCTCGCGTTCAAATCTCGGCGGTTTTTAGTCGGTTAAGGCAAGGCCGCCTGAAGCTTCAGTTGTTTTTTTATTGTTTTTATTGAAACACTGAATATTTTCGCCAAGCCAAGCGCCTTTTGCTCGGTTGTTTTTTATTTTATTATTTTATTGAAACAAT
>JAGVYR010000013.1 GCA_018303185.1 Candidatus Woesearchaeota archaeon
TTTTTTATTTAAGATGGTAGAAAAAACTTATGGAGGATTAAGCAAGGCAATTCCTCTACACACTAACGTGTGTAGTATCCTTGCCTAGGACAATAAGATTTATTTTTCCTTTAAATATCTCTTGTAAAACCTCTCAAAGTCTTTATAATCTTTTTTTCTTTCAAACAAACCAAAAATGAAAGCCTTTCGCTCTTTGGGCTCAACAAGGTATATCAATCTTTTATATCCATTAAGCCTTAATTTTACAGCAAATACAAACTTATAGCCTTCAAGGGCTTTAAAGCGAAAAGGACTGATTTTTACAAGATGCAGTTTGCTTTCAATCAAGCTTTTATCTTTAAGGCTTTTTAGCTGCTCCAAAAAATAGACAGAAGGTACAATCTCATATATTAATCCCATTTTTTCTTAATTCTTTCTCACTCGCCCAGAAGCCTGTTTCTTTGATTGAAGAATCCCAGTTCATCTTTTGTTAAAGGCATGAACTCCAGTTCCCCCATGCTTTTTATCGTCTTCTCTATGTCCAAAACCTTACTTTTCAGGAATTCCACATCCTCATAAATTTTCTTCAGAATCGTTTCGCCCATAGCGTGTTTTATGCTATACTACTATTTAAAACTTCCTTTTGCTGGATTAACCACTCCCTCATAACAACAAAACGAAGGGTTTATAAACTCCAAAACCAAGGGGGTTTGTTATGCATATGCCCTTAGATGTAGCTGTATTTAATGAAGCCAGAAGAAAAGCTTTAGAGGTTCCAAGTAGGGAGACATCTATGGTTCAGGCTGCTAGTCCCGAAGAAACTCCGGCATACGGAATCCAAAACGGTTTTGGGAGAAGGGCTTTCCTGCAAAGAGCAGCAACAATTGTAGGAATTGGTGCATTAGGAGGCTTGCCGGCGGTATTGGTTGCTTGCGGCGGCGGGGCTGGAGAGCTTTAATAATGCTGGATTCATCATAAAGCAGCTATAAAACAGAAAAGCTTAAATATGAATTCTAACATATGTTCTAACAGTAGTTGATACTGATGTGGAAAGAGGAATTGATTAAAACGCTTGACAGGAAAAAGGCGACGATTACTTTTGATTCGCATCTGTTTGACAGGAAAGAATATTGGAATCTTGACTTGGATAAAATAGAAGAAACTGTCAGGATAGGGAGCATCTTTGAAGAAAAGTGCGAAATGCCAAACAAATTGTGCTTTCAGAGGCATTTCGGCAAGGAAAATATAACATATACTGTAATTGCAAGGTATCATAAGGATTTTATCGAGGTGAAAACAGCATGGCCAAAGAAAGGAAGATAAAATGCGACTGCGGAAGCTATTTGCAGCCAAAGAATGCAGCCTTTGGGCATTTCGAGACAGAGGCGATGGTGTGCCCCAAATGCGGCTTTACCACGCTGACCAGAGAGCAGGCGGAAAAGTTCGTTGCCCTGAAGCAGATGCACCAAGCCATTGATATGGAGCGGAAAATAATAAAAATAGGAAATTCAATCGGCTTTACATTGCCCGAGGGATTGCAGGAGCTGGGGGCAAAGGTAGGGAAAAAGGTCAAACTAGAAGCATTGAATGAGAACTCCTTCAAGGTAAAGCTTATTGGATAATTTCTTTACTTCTTTATAGTGATAAATAAGCGAAAAGTTTATAAAAGCATGAAAGCAGAGGATGGCTTATGCACAGAACTTTGGATGAGGCTCTTTTACAGGAAGGCAGTGGAAGAAGTGTATTGCTTCCGCATGAGGCAGCGAAAGCCATTGCCCCAAAAAGATACACCAGAGGGGAATTTCTCCAAGGAGCTAAAAGGCTGGCGCAAATCGCTGCTGTTGCAGGGGCAGTTCCTGCGCTTGAAGCCTGCGGCGGTGGAGCTGGATTGGATGGAAGGGTTTCTTTGGCTGGAACTGGCGTTGATCCAAAATTGCAGGATTTGGTTGATACGTTAAGGACATATATTTTCACCTTTGTTAAGAATGAACATACTGAAAACAGACGCAAAGCATACAATAAATTAGTTACTCAGTATGGATTTCCCAAATCTTTTGGAAACCCTGCCTTTTCTCTAAATGACTTGTTGATGGATAAGTACAGGATGTTTTTAACTTGGCATGGCTCTGATAAATATGCACTCCATGAGATAGCATTCCAAAAGGAATATTCTATTCGAGCACATGGTACGGACATGGGAAAAGTTAGTTTTGTAATGTTCGGCAATACTTTGTTCTCTACACATCCTGCAACCCGAGGGAAAGGGGGACACTATGAATTAAAAAATTCCAAAAGACAAATATTATTTTTGCCGTATGAAGTTGCCAGAGAAGAGTATGGTTTAGATTCAGCCATTATCTTAGAGCATAGCGCATATCATGAATTCGCCCATGGAAAATTTGGCTTCAGCGGTGACGTTATGGGAGAAAAAGCCAGTGAATTGTTTGCCTTAAGTGCAGGAGTAAATGAACATGTAACCGATATAGATGGAATATATAATTATTATAATAAGCGCAGGAATAATCCTACATATGGAAATGGCCTAATCATGAAGAAGATTATAAGCATCCAAAAGAATACCAACTTAGGCGCAGCAAGAATAGAAATTGAAAATGAGGTGAATGCTTATTACAGGAGACTTCGGGAAAGGGATGCAAGCCTTCCGTGGAGCATCAACGATGCGCCAAACGAGGCGATTGCGCCAATCGCATACAAACTGTACTTTGACCATTTGAAAAAGCATTTTGGAGGCACGTACGGTTTTAATGAACTTACAAAACACATGCCCATTCCAAAATCCCTTAAATAGAAAACTTTATTAATGCTTTTCTTGTAAGTGTATATTAATTTTAAAATGAGCTTGAAAAAAGAGGTAGTATTAATATTTGCAGTTCTAATTCTCTCACAAATAGCTTATTCTGCTGTTGTAACCCAGACTGGAGATACATTGGATAACCCTACCAGAGTTGATTTTCCTCCAGTGTATGATGAGGGACCGCCAGAGGCTGCAGCAGCCTTGATTATATATTCCAACCAAAATACAGTCACTATAAACAAAGACAGCCCAGATGCCCAGCAGGCATTAGATGCTGCAATGAAAGGAACGCCTGCTGATGCGCTTAAAGCAGGAGCGACAAGTGTGTTTACGCCTGATAGCATTTTTGTAAATTATGCAGATACAGGGACAGTTACAATAAAAGCAATAGGTGATACCCAGATAAGAGAATATACGAACGCCGAAATTACTTATGGAGAGGTAAAGAAGGGAGATAATGAAGAGTCTATATTGCCTGTATTTATTCGAACCTCTGACAATAAACTTGTAACAGCAGAAGTGGAAAGCCCTCCGGCTGGCTCTAGAGAAGATACAATAGTGAGGATATTAGATGAAATAGACATAACTGTAGGTGTATCTCTATCATCCGATTTTTCTGCTATTACTTACCCGACTAGCACAGAAAGAATAAAATTCAACTTCTGCGGAGACTCTTACCTTGCATTCCCAGAGCAGTGCGAAACTCCAAACACTGAAAACAATGTTTACTGCGTACATTCAATAACAACTCAATGTGTTGGAACAAAAACTGCAGCAAGGGATTTATTGGGAAGATGCAATGATGCATGCGCCTGTTCAGCTGATAATTTCAATCCAGCAGTTTGCGTTAAAAACAGCTGCGGCGCTTCATGCGGCTCTGGAACAGACTGCCCTTCAGGAGTTTGCGATCAAAACACTTGCAGCTGTGTTGCTGCCCCATGCCAGGAAGACTGGGTTTGCACTCAATATCCAGCAACATGCCCGAGCAATGGAATAAAAACAAGAACTTGCACAGATAGGAATGGCTGCGGAACAACAACAAACAAGCCTCAGGAATCAATAAGCTGCATTCCGCAAACAACAACTCCATGCAATGAATTATGGTCATGCTTAGAATGGAGCCCGTCGCCATGCCCTTCATCAGGAATTCAAACAAGGCTGCAATACAAATATAAACAAGCCACAAGAATCAAGGGCTTGCACTCCAACTCCAATCACATATTGCGGTGATTGAGCAGTTCAAAAGCCAAATTCACAAGGAATAGTGGAAGAATGCGATGGAAATCTAGACCAAACAATAAGCGACAATGGCTTTTGCAAAGAAATAAGGAAATGCGCTGCATGCAAATTTGTCATAGAAACAGACAAAACTAATGCAAATGCGGAAATCTGCGATGGAAAGGACAATGACTGCAATAGCATAGTTGATGACTATGATGCCAATTCATGCTCAAACCAGGAAGGATTGTGCGCAAACCAATTGGGAGTTTGCAGAGGCGCAATAAAAACATGCAGCGGAATTGGAGGATTCCAGGCATGCATTGCAAAAAATTACAATTCCTCTGGAAAGTATGAAACCCAAGAAAAAAGCTGCGATTTCCTTGACAATGACTGCGATGGAACTGTAGATGAAAATTGCGACTGCATTCCAGGCGAAACAAGAAAATGCGGCTTTTCAGACCAGGGAGCTTGCCTAAGGGGCTCTCAGACATGCAGCACAGAAGGCAGATGGGAAGAAGCATGCGTTAATGTGATTAATCCTTCTTCATATGCAGAAACTGCATGCGATTCAATAGACAATGACTGCGACGGAAAAACAGATGAATGCCTTTTAAACAGATGTGGGGAATGCGGGCAATTGCCAACAGAAGTGTGCAATTACCGAGATGACAACTGCAATGCAGAGCCAGGCAGCCCTACAATGGCAATATTCAATCCTGCGGGCTTTTACGAAGGATTCTCTGATTACTGCCAAATTGGAACAGCATGCAAAGGAGCTTATGCCGATGGCATTAGCAATGACAATAATGGCATTGCAGATGAAGGGATTGATGAAAATGTGAAGGAAAAGCCCAGCGGAACCTACCAGAATTGGTGCAGAAGCTGTGAAGTCCAAGAAAGAAGATGCCGCCAATACAGCGACCCTGCCAAGTTCGAGGAACTGCACCAGAATTATTTTTTTGGTGATAGCACGCCAATAAAATTCCAGACAGAATCACAGATAATCCAGACGGAATCAGGGACATCGTATTTTGCATGCCCTGAAGACAGTAATGACCGGGCATGTTGCCAGGAGAACCAATGCGTCTTCAAGGGAAAATGCTATAATAAAGGGTATAAAGCCGACATAGACCAAGATGGAGTAAATGAAGTATGCTTTTCGCAAAGCCCGGGGATATGGCATGAAGAGGGAGATGATATCTGTGAGCGCGACTGCACATATTTCGATGACAATCTCATACATAAGGAATGCAATGGCAAAAATGGCTGCAGTTTTTATGATTCCATGGCCATGCAGGTATGTGACCTCGCCCAGCCTGGATGGGAGCGGGACTATGACGAAACTCATACAGTCACCTGTGCCGGCGGGCCGCTGAACCAAAAGACTTTGGTCGAGCCAAGAGTAACATGCGGCAAGCCCAATCTCGTCAAGTTCACAAAAATTGCGAGATATAAGGGCGAACCTGTAAACCTTATAGTGGTTGTATGCGGATAGAAAACCCAAGAGTAATGGTATGATTCATATGAGCAATAAAAACGAAGGACAGGCATTTTCGTTTGATGTAATGGTGGCAGTTGTCATATTTTTATTTATCCTCTTTGTCTTTTTTTTCGTTTTAAGGGCTCCTGAAACTTCAACAACAGAATCCTTGCAAAATGAGGCTAATATAGTTGCAAATGAACTATCTTCCGGCTCTTCTCCCCTCAATATTATGGATAATGGGGTGATTGATGATGAAAAGCTTCAAAAGCTTATAAATTCAAGCTATCCACCATTGAAAGGCGCTATCAGAGTTAAGGATGATTTTTGTATTTACATCCAGGATAAGTCCGGAAATCTTTTGTACCTCAGAAGAGGGGACGATTTTAATGTAACGGGTGCCGGAAGCCCAATTATCAACATAAGCGACATTCCGTGCTCTTAGGGCACCCTTGGCAGGGAATCTGCTTTTCGCTTCGCATTATAGCAGACACACTAATATTCGTAACTTCTTATCTGTGGTTTGCTTATTAGGAGATAGCCAATATATCCGAAAATTAATGTTATTTCCTATAAATTACATTTAGGGGTGGCAGGAATTTGTTGCATTGCCCATTATAGCCTGCCATATACCCCCGGCCTTTTGTCAATTTTCGCAATTAGAACAACTTTATCACTCTCTTTCAGCTTGTAAAGGGCCCTGTAATCTCCTATCCTCAGCCTGAATACTTTATCACCTTCAATCCGGGCAATGAACTTTGCGTCTGAAGGAACTGAATTTTCCGCCAGGTTTTTGAGTTTATCCTTTATTCTCCCACTCAAACCGGCATTCAGCTTATCCAGGAATTTTCCGGCTTTTTGGGAAAGCTCTACAGAATAATAGTTTCACCGTTTTTCCGCTCGTGTGATCTTTGTCAGCCTCCTGCAAGGCTTCAATATCCTCATCGGTTAGAACTGCATCGACTTCGCTAAGATTCTTCCTGAGATGCCTTAATTCATGCCTAATCTCATTGAGAGCATCCATGATCATTTTCGATTCGGTTGCCATATCCCAGCTGTATGCAAATATATATTTAAAGCTATTGCTGTTTAACGATTGGTACAAAATGATTTAGAAAATAATTTATATACGCCCGCTGAGTAGGGGATAAAAAAGAGGCTGTTATGAAAAAAGGCTATTTTTTCACATTAGATGCGATGATAAGCATGGGCATACTTGTGCTCGGCTCAATGCTAATCTTCTCGGCATACACCCGCCTTCCTTCGCAGACCCAGGCATCCGAGCTTGCGCAGGGAACGATGGAATTCCTCTCATCCACAAAGATAAAGGACCTTAACAATGAATACGTGGGCATTGGCGGAATTTTGTGGAATGCGGGCAATATAACCAATGGGGACAACACGCTGCTGCAGCAGATGGGGCAGTTTTATTATGAAGGCAATACGGGCAATGCGCGCGTGTTCCTGCAGAACGTGACAGTGCCCCTGATACCCGGGCAGTTCAGGCTTGAATTCTGGATTGACAGCAGGATGGTCTACCCAAAAGAAGCGGACAGGCAGCATAACGCCTCAAAGAACAGCACGACCATCCTTATTCCGTCAAAGAAAATAGTCTATGGCACGATAGGCGAGAGCGCGGAACTTTTCGGGCCCTATGAGGCGGAGGCTCTTGTATGGCAGTGAAGCTCATTAAAGGAAAAAAAGCAATCTTCTTCACGCTTATTGCAATCTCACTTGTTGCGGCCATGGCGCTGCTTTACACTCCAAATCCGGCAGCTGAGATAAATCCCGGCAGGTTTGGCACAGAGGCCAGAGTAAAAAGCACGAATGCGCTTGTTGCCGACATAAAAGAAACTTACCTCGAAAGCGCGCTGAAAGTGAGCTCGCATAAGGCTATGATTGCGCTTACAGAACACATGAAATCAAACAACCAGTTCCTTGCGGATTTTCAGGGCAGCTTTTCAGAAGCAGTCATGATGGGCACAATAGACGGCCAGCCGTCAAGCACTATGAGGGGCAACACGATGCCTGAGTGGCTTGAAAGAATTTCAAATGTGTCACGAGGCACGTTCAATGTCGAGATAAACTTCACCGCCCATAATGTAAAAGCTTACCATGCCGAACCGTGGAAAGTGGATGTGCAGCTTAACGTAAGCTTTTCAGCTTCAACCGAGACGGCTGTATGGAACATGACCGAGCATATTGCCGCCGCGCAGATAAGCATTGAAGGGCTTGAAGACCCATACTATTCTGTCAATACAGCAGGGCTTTACATCAAAAAGGTAAACAGGACAAACACAACTTCCGCCAAGTGGGATGCAAGCAGCGTGCAAAACCATCTGAAATGGGAAACATATGTGCATTTCCCCGATTCAAAAGCCCCAAGCTTTATCATGAGGTTTGAAAACAGGAGCATGAATTCAAGCTGCTGCGGCATTGAAGGCCTTGCTAATCCCCAAAAATTGCAGAGCATAGGGTTTGAAAGGCACCAGATGGAAAGCTATGCAGATTACCTGTTTTTCAACCACACATGGCAGGGAGTGTGCAGCGGCCTTTACAATGTGACGTCAGGGATAAGCTCCCAGTACTACGGGCTTAAGCTTGATTTTGAGCACGTAATCCTGTACAACCTTACAGATAATGTGGAGCAGATATGCTGAACTGATAAATTTTATACCGGTATCTTGAAGCATAATCATTGAGCGCCGGCTATGGCGGTGCGGCGCAATTGAAAACTTTGCTTAATTTGGCTTGATACTACTCCCGAAACATAAACAATCTTTTTATATGGTCTTCTGCAGTTTGCCTAATGGTGGAGATAGATAGCAGTATATTGACCACAAGCGCTGATGAGCTGATAGAGCTTGTGAAGAAAAAAGAAAAGGTTTCAATAGAGGAAGCTGCGAAAGCCCTCAAGCTGCCGCAGCAGACAATGCAGAAGATTGTGGACTTTTTGGTTGAGGAAAAGATTTTAGGAATGGAATACCAGTTTACCACGCCATTCATCTACATTGGGAAGGATGATGTGGCTGACAGGAAGCTTCCGGGGGTGCATGACCTCGGCCAGGAGAAGAAGATTGTTGCAAAGGAGGATTTTTACAGCAAGGCAAAAAGCAAGGGCATACAGCATGAGCGCGTTGAAGCCCTCTGGAAAAAATACATAAATAGGAACCTTGATGCAATAAAAAAGGCATTTTACAGCAAGGCGAGGAAAAGGGGCGTTGAGGAAACGGGGATAGATGCGCTCTGGAAAAAATACCTTGCCTACCTGATGTAACATGGATATTGACGAATTTTTGGACAGGGAAGTGCAGGCCAAGAGCAGCGGCCAGAAGGGAGAAAAGCAGGAAAGCCATGAGCATAGCCATAAGGTAATGGAAGAAGTCAGGGGGACTTATGGAAAAGATGACTATCTCCACAGCATTTCTGTTGCCCTTGAAAAAGAGAATTTTGAGGCCGCAGAGAAGCTTTACATAGGGCTCTGGGAGCATATGAAAGGGGCATCGTGGGACAGCAGCCTGTACGAGGACATCTTTGCAGTAGGGCAGCGAATCAGGCAATCCCTTTCAAAATTTCACGAAAAAATAGGAAGAAGGATATCTTATGCCGACGGGGAAGTTGCGAAGGCAGCGGCTGCGCTGCAGAAAGGCGACCATAAAACAGCGCTGTCGCACTATTCAGAGGCGAATGACATATACAATGAGCTGCCTGTGTTTATGCACGCAGAAAGGAGAGAGCTGCAGAGAAAAGTTTTCGGCCTGTATTCCGAGATAAAGGAGAAGATTGACGAGAAGCTTGTCAATAATTTCGAGGAGTCCCTCAGGAGAATTTATTCCTTGATTTCTGATTCCATGCGCGCGCTGGAAGGGAACGATTTCCAGTCTGCAAAAAAATCCTATGAGGAGTGCCTTTTGGAATTCAGGTCACTGCCATTGGGCTTTTTGGATGAGCGCGTGCAGGCAGCATCAAGGATAATGGACCTTTACAGGCAGGTCGCTATCAAGATAAGGATAAGGGAGCTGGAAGGGCAGCTGCTCAGCGGCAAAGGCACAGAAGCGCCGGGAATGCAGGGAATGCAGAAAAGAGATGCGGAAAGCAGGAGCGAGATGCTGCGAAACTTATTGGTGCAGAAAAGAATCAGCAGTGCAAGGAAGCGCATGGATTCCGGCGATTACGGAGGCGCAAAGCCGGATTTGGAATCGGCGCTGAAGCTTGACCCTCATAATCCGGACGGCCTTAATCTTATGAAAGAGCTTATGCAGGGGGGGTAAAAATAGAGCAAAGAGAGAGCCTGATAGACTCCTATCAGCTGGAAGTGAACAACATCATAGTAGAGGTAAGGATAGCCCAGCTTCCAGAGGATTCAGTCCCCTCATATAAGATCTCAATAACCAACATAAGCCCCGCAACAAAAATCATTCTTGAGAAAATCAGGCAGGAATTTGTAGAGGGAGAGACAAGAAGCCTTAATTACCGGGACGAAGTCAAGAACATCCAGGAGGAATTCAGGAACAAGATAATCGGGCTCCTCAGCAGGTATTTTCCGAATGCAGGCAAGAAGACCATGGACATGCTGATCAACTACGTGCTTCAGCAGAACATAGGGCTTGGAAATATTGAGATACTCCTGAAGGACAATAATCTTGAGGAGATTGTGATAAACAACTCAAATGAGCCCGTGTGGGTTTTCCACATGCGATACGGCTGGCTGAAGACAAACATTATGCTTCCTGACGAGGACAGAATCAGGCACTTTTCCACCATAATCGGGAGGGATGTAGGGAAGGAAATAACCACGCTCAATCCGCTGATGGACGCCCACTTAAAGACAGGTGACAGGGTAAATGCAACCCTTTCTCCTATCTCTTCAAAAGGCAACACAATAACAATAAGGAAATTCGCAGTGAAGCCGTGGACAATAACAGACTTTCTTAAGGAGAATACACTTTCATATGAAGCGGCAGCGCTTATATGGCTTGCGGTCCAGAATGAGCTTTCGATAATAATTGCAGGCGGAACAGCTTCGGGAAAGACAAGCATGCTCAACGTGCTGTGCAACTTTTTCCATCCAAACCAGCGCATCATATCTGTTGAGGATACAAGGGAGCTTACATTGCCAAACAACCTCCACTGGGTCCCTATGGAAACAAGGCTTCCGAATCCGGAAGGAAAAGGCGGCATCTCGATGCTTGACCTCGTCGTAAACAGCCTGAGGATGAGGCCGGACAGGATTGTTGTGGGGGAGATAAGAAGGCAGAAAGAGGCTGAAGTGCTGTTTGAAGCGATGCACACAGGCCACAGCTCCTATGCCACTTTGCACGCAAACAATGTCAGGGAGACGATAAACAGGCTTACCAATCCCCCCATAGGCCTGCCAAAGCAGATGCTATCCGCCGTTTCACTGGTGATAGTGCAGCACATAAACAGGCGCGACCACAGGAGGAGGACGCTGCAGATTGCGGAAATTGACGAGAACGGGGATGCAAATGTGCTTATGCAGCTTGAAGGCACCGAGAACCGTCTAAAGACAATAAGGGAGCCAAAGGTCCTTCTTGAGACATTAAGGCTTTATACAGGCATGACCCGGGAGCAGATTTATGAGGATATAAGGAAGAAAATGTCCATCCTGAAATGGATGGTGGACAGCAACTTCAATGATGTCCATAGGATTGGGCTGCTCATGTCACGATACTACACTAACAAGGCCTTCAAAGACCTTGTTGCCTGAGGCGGTCAAAATAATCAATCTGATAAGCAGGCTTTCCCTGAAATTCCCAAGCCTTAAGAAAGAGCTGCTGATGGCGCGCATAAAGATGCAGCCGAGCGAATTCCTCCAGAAGAGCATAAGGGATGCTGCAATTTTTTCTGTTGTGCTCACTTTTTTTTCCTTTTTCATACTGGACAAGGCGAAAAAGTCCAAGATACTGCTTATTCCTGCCCTCATAATATTCTTTTTTCTGGTTTTCCGGTTTTCCTTCCTGAAAATAAGGGCAAGCATAAGCAAGAGGGCAAGGGAAATAGACCGGGAAGTTCTTTTCGTAGGAAGGTATCTTCTTGTAAAGCTTTACTCAGGCAGGCCGCTGCTTAATGCGCTCATGGAAACTTCAAGCGGAAGGGGAGTGGCTGCAAAGTACATAAAGGAGATTGTCGATGACATTGAGACGGGCAACCCGATAGAAAAGGCGCTTGAGGATGCGACTGAATATTCGCCGTCTGAAAAGCTGAAGAAAGTGCTTTTTCAGGTGAACAATGCGCTTAAGCTTGGAATTGATGTAACGAAGCCGCTTGAATCAGTGATACATGATATATCTGTGGAGCAGGAGCTTGATGTCAAGAAATACGGAAAGAAGCTCAACTCAGTCGTGATATTCTATATGCTTATGGCCGTCGTCATCCCTTCAATAGGCATGACTATGTTCATTGTCGTGTCCAGTTTCATCAATTTTTCAATAAGCTTCAGGGTTTTTTTAATGGTTTTATTCCTCATAGTGATGATACAGCTGGTATTCATATCGGTATTCAGGGCCATAAGGCCAAATGTGAACATATAGCATGGCGTTCCAGATAATCTATTTGGAGGAATTCGGGAAGGCTTTTGTGCCTGTCAGAGTCATACCCTATCTTAGGGAATATCTGTTGAAGGCAGGCATAACAAGGACACCTTACCGGTTTTTCGGAGGGCTTTTTTACCTTTCCGCCATTATTACAGGGATAATCTACCTTGTGTACATCTATCCGTTCCTCTCAGGATACAATTCAATCGTGCTGCTGCTGGCATCTTTCCTTTCATGGGCCGCAATACAGATGTTCCTTGCGGCAACTTTCATACTCTCAGTATATTTTTACATAGACATAAGGATATTCAACCGAACAAGGAAAATGGAGGAATTGCTGCCTGAATTTCTGCAGGTAGTCTCCTCAAATCTCAAGGGGGGCATGTCTTTTGAGAATTCAATGTGGGCAGCGATAAAGCCGCAGTTTTCAGTGCTTGCCAATGAGATGGCTGAAGTTTCCAAGAAAGTGATGACTGGATATGAGATACAGATTGCGCTGAGGGAGCTTGCGGACAAATACGACAGCCCGACGCTGCAGAGGACCGTTGATTTGGTGGCAAATGAAGTCGAGGCAGGCGGCAATATTGCTGACCTTCTGGACAGGATAGTGGACAATCTGCGGAATACAAAGGAGCTAAAAGCGGACATGTCAGCCTCGGCAGTGACTTATGTAATCTTCATATCAGTCATTGTAATTGTCATCTCGCCCCTGCTGTTTGCGCTTTCATTTCATCTGCTCATAATAATACTGAATTTCCTTACAAAGCTCTCTGCGGCGTCCTCGGGCCTGCAAACCCTGCCGTTTAAGATTGGGAGAACTCCGGTTGAGCCCGGGCAGTTCAAGGTTTTTTCAATAGCCGCAATCAACATAATTTCGCTGTTTTCTTCCATCATAGTTTCTATTGTGGAGAAAGGCAACCTCAAGTCAGGGCTTAAATATATACCATTGTACATCGGCGGCTCAACATTCTTCTATTTTGTGTTTATGGGAATACTTGGCAGTGTGTTCAAGACTCTTGCATAACCATCACAATAGCCATTTTAATCAAGCGGCTCTGTCCCGAACGTAGGTTAGCAGCCAAAGGTGAGCCCACTTTATTTTTCCAGAAAAAGAGCTGGAGGGATTGCTCCCAAGGTTTTAGGAAAACCTTGACCAAAACTGATAGGACTTGCAGTCCTATGCCGCAGCTATCCCGATTACATAAGGCTGCGGCAAGGGGCTTCATGCCCCTTCTTGCATATCGAAAACCTTTGGTTTTCGGGATGTTCCGAAAATCTTCGATTTTCGTTACATGTCAA
>JAGVYR010000014.1 GCA_018303185.1 Candidatus Woesearchaeota archaeon
AGAAACGAATTTCCTTTTGCTACGTACATGGGCATCACCTATGTATCTAAGAAGTACCTACTATAAATAACTTACGAAAATCAATCTCCTATGCTATACAGGCATTTTTGAAAGAAGTCGTGTTATGTTACATTCATCAATCAGGAAAAGCCGAATTTCAAGCCAAGAAAGAGTGAATTGGAATTTAATCAAATGGTTGAAAACAAAGTAATAATTTTTGATGAGCTTAGTGATGAAAATGAAAGGGATGGAAGCGCTTATGCAAAAAGGCTTCTTGAGAAAAATAAGCTTATCATACTGAGCAACCCTTATGGCGGCAGCGACGATGGAGAAAAGGAGATAGTTTTGTTCAAAAAGCACGAGAAAGAAATTCTGACTGAAGACGCGCTGCTCGTTTTTGTAAAACCGGAATAGTGGCGTGCGCCGAGGCTGGGGTCGCGCCGCCTTAACCTTATCAAACCTTTCAATAATCCAATTCCACAACCTTTATTAATAACTTCCAATGTGAAAAAATAATGAGATACAACGAACCTGAATTCAAAAAAGCAGTAGAGCAGTACAAAAAAGCCATTGGAAAGGCAAAAGGCAAGGTATTTCTGGTAACATTTCCATTAAGCAATAAGGCAGCTTTCTTATCAATAGCGCCACTTTCAAGGGCAATACATGAGCTTGGAGCAGACCTTAATGTTTCAGGCTTTGTGAAAAAATCAGAGTCTTTAGAGGCATTGCAAGACTTCTGGAGCACTTATGAGCGCTATAAAGCCGGAGAGATGGATGAAACTACTGATGCGCTGAAAGAATTCGTAAAAGAAGCTGAAAAGAAGGCAAAAGGCCTTGAAAAGTTCATGAAAGGGCCAGATTTTATCCTAAAGGCAGGAAAGACAGGTTTTGAGGGCAGTTTTGAGCCAAAATATAATTACAAAGGCATCCTCTGCAGGACTATCTTGACGCGTATCCATTATGCTGGAGCCTGATGGAGGAAATAAAGGGAAAATACCATGTCGTGATGGGCGCTTCATCCTCAAGGGCTTCTATGAGGGCAGATCCTGAAAGAATTTCGGAAATAAAAGCTACTTTGATGGGCTGTGAATTGAGCAAAAATATTAATGAGCCTGTTTTCAAAAAATTCAAAGAGCTTTCAAATTTTCTTAAATTGAACAGGATAAAGCCCGGGCAGGCTTCTTTTTTCGTGGCAGGAAAGGGCTACCATGGTAAGCATTTATTCGGAGAAACTATAGGTTATCCTTCCCCTAACGGAAAAACAAGGTGGCAGAGCCCGGGAATGATGATTTACAAGCTTGACTTTTATGCACAGACTAAAAACGACCCAAGAGAGCCAAAAGCCAGGATGGGCTTCACTGAAACTATTCCTCTTGATATCTGGGTGGAGACGTGCAACATAAGCTGGAAAGAGATGCGGGACAGAAACTATAAAGTGAAAGAAGTCGTGGACAAAGCAGTAAAGGTTATTGTCAAAGGCAAAAAGACAAAATTCGGAACGACCGACTTCGAAGTAGGGCTGGTAAAGCAGGACGGCACAAGAAGGTGGGTAAGGACTTCTGACACTGATGTGAGGGAGATAATAAATTCTGAATACCTGAAGAAAACAGGGATAAAGGCAGGCACAATGGCCAATCTTCCCGGCGGGGAAGCGTTCATGACGCCAGAATACCTCAAGGGAACTTTTGTAGGAGATGTTGTCATTGCTATCGACCAGTCTTACAGGCTTTCAGACAAAAATCCCTTGGTCATACGGGCTTTCGGCGACCATTACAAGATTAAGTCGGGGCCTAAAGACATAATAGAGAAATTAAACAAAAGGAAGAAAGAATCCTGGGAAACGCTGATGGAAGTTGAGAAAAACAACAGCGCTCCAAAGGAGATAATAGAGCTGAGGAAAAAGAACTTTGAAAGGATTGGGGAGTTTGCGATAAACACGAATCCAAAGGCAAGATTGTGCGACTACCTCATTGTAAACGAAAAGATAGCAAGAATGATTCACATCGCCTTGGGCAGCGGCTTTGAGCCGGACAGGGCAGGGGATTACCATATGGACATCGTGATAGATGCGCCTGCGCAGAAGCTGGACATCTACGGCATTGATGAGAATGGCAGGGAGCACTGGATTCTTAAAAAAGGGCAGTTTGTGGCTTAATATGCCAAAAGAGACAGACATAATCCTGAACAGGTGCATGGGCCTTAAGGAGAAGGACAGTGTCCTGATAATAACAGACAGCAAATTGAGGAAAATAGCCGACGGTTTTCTTGAAAGCGCTTCGAAAATTACTGATAAAGCTGAATTGGAAGAGATTCCCATAGCTGAAGTGTCCGGGCAGGAGCCGCCTGAAGACATTGCAAGGGATATGCTCAATTACAGCGTGATAATCCTCGTTACCACAAAATCATTGAGCCATACTAATGCGAGAAAAAATGCAAGCAAAAACGGCGCGAGGATTGCAAGCCTGCCTACAGTTACAGAGGATATTCTGAAAAGATGCATTGACATTGACTACAATAAGCTTGAAAAGAATGCCAAAAAAATAACAAAAATGCTCACAAACGGAAAAAAGGTAAAAATCACGGCAAAAAAAGGCACAAATATAGAATTCAGCATTGCGGGAAGGAAGGCAGTAGGAGATGATTACGGAATTTACAATAAAAAAGGCGATTTTGGGAATCTGCCTGCAGGAGAATCCTTTATTGCGCCTGTGGAAGGCACTGCAAACGGCTGTTTTGTCGCAGATGCTTCCTTTGCGAGCATAGGAAAGCTGGAAAAATCTATTAAGATTGCTGTTGAAAAAGGTTTTGCGACAAAAATAGAAGGGGATAATGGAAAGATTTCTGCCTTATTGGACAAGAACGGAAATGACGCGAGAAACATTGCTGAATTCGGCATTGGTCTGAATGAGAAGGCAAAGATAAGCGGCTCTGTCCTTGAGGATGAAAAAGTTTTGGGAACGTGCCACATAGCTTTGGGAAATAATTCCGGTTTTGGAGGAAAAGTTAACGTTCCTTTACACCTTGATGGAGTCATCCAAAGGCCTACAATTGAGATTGACGGAAAGAAGATAATGGAAGAAGGGAAGTTCTTAATATAGCCCATAAACTATATAAACTCAGAAGCATTACCAAAGGCAGATGGCAGAAACCAAGGACAAAGAGATTCTGGATGAGGTCATTTACAGCTACACTGCGACTTCCAGCTCTATTGAAGAGGAAAACAAGCTGCTTAAGGATACTGTAGGGAAACTGAAGGAAGAGCTGGACCGCTTTAAGATGCCACCATTGATGGTATGTGAAGTCTTAAATGTGTTCCCAAAAGAAGCCATAATAAGGATTCCAAACGGAAACCAGTTTTATGTCAATATAAGCGCAGAATGTGAGAAATTAAAGGCAGGGGACATGGTGCTTACAGACCAAAAGAACCTTGCGATAATAAGAAGGGTCCCTGTCGCGAAAAAATTCAACATTGAGAAATTTGTCATAGTTGAGAAGCCTAAAATGTCATGGAGCGAGGTTGGAGGATTAAGTGACCAGATAAGGGAAGTGCAGGAAGTGGTTGAGCTTCCATTAAAGAAGCCGGAGCTTTTCAAGAAAGTCGGTATAAGCCCCCCAAGGGGAATTCTGCTGCACGGCCCACCAGGAACCGGAAAGACAAGCTTAGCCAAAGCAGTAGCTGCTTCCACAAATTCGACTTTCATAGAAATAGTCGGCTCCGAACTTGTGCAGAAATTCATAGGCGAAGGGGCAAAGATGGTCGCGGAAATATTTGAGCTTGCAAGGAGCAAGGCGCCTTCAATAGTGTTCATAGATGAATTGGACGCTTTGGCAGCTAAGAGAGTGGAGATAGGAACTTCAGGGGAAAGGGAAGTCAACAGGACTTTCATGCAGCTTCTTGCTGAGATTGACGGGTTTGAGCCTCTGGACAACGTAAAGATAATCGGCGCGACAAACAGAAAGGACATACTTGATCCTGCGATAATAAGGCCTGGGAGGCTGGACAGGCTGATACAGATTCCGCTGCCGAACCAGGAGGCCATCGGAGACATCTTCAGGATACACTGCAAGAACATGAGCCTTGATAAAGATGTTAAGCATGAGCAGCTGGCAAAGCTTATGGACGGCTTCTCAGGAGCCGAGATAAAGGCCGTGTGCACAGAAGCCGGCTATTTTGCGATAAGGAAGAACAAGACGAAAGTGACTTCCAAGGACCTAAAGGGCGCTATTGAGAAAGTGAAAAGGATAGAGAAGGAAGAAAGCGACGATTATATGGGCATGTTTGGGTAGGGTTTCTTTTTTATTGTTGTTTTTGTAAATGTTTTATTGGTTTTATATATTGAAATTGCTTTGAAAATTTATTGTGATATAAAAATTAAGCGCACACTCAGCAGTTACTTTCCGTAAGCCATCGCCTTGCGGCTAGCTTGGGTGTTCACATCATCATCGTGTGCACAAGAAGAAAGTGAAACTCTTTTATAAAACTATCCGACTTTTATGTCAAAGCACATCCTGAAAACCCTCGGGGAATAGTGCCCGCATTTCACGGCTTCGAGAATTTCACATTTCTTTTTTGCCTTTTTGCAGGAGTTTTTTATTTTTTCTTCTATTTCTGTGTAATTTCCTTCCTCTGAAAATTCGTATAAATGAATTGTTCCTTTAGGTTTTATCTTGTTTAATGCCAAATCAAGAAAATTTCCTGCATCCTTAGGCAATGGCATCAAAATTCGGTCAAATTTTTTCTTTATGCCCGGCATTATTTTTTTAACGTCGCCTTTGAACAATCTTATTTTATTTTCAAGCTTATTCAATTTCAAATTTTCCAATGCGTACCCGTGCGCAGCAGGGTTTATCTCTATACCGTAAACTTCCTTTGCGCCTGAGTTTTTGGCTATTGCAAGAGGGTAAATTCCTATCCCTGAAAACATCACCAAAATTGTTTCTCCATTTTCAACCTGGATAAATATCCTTTTCCTTTCATTGCTGAGCCTTGAGGAAAAATAGGCTTTCTCAACATTTAATTTTACCATAACGCCGTTTTCCTTGTGTATAGTTTCCTTTGTTTTCTTCCCTGTAATAAAAGATAATTTCGGGGTCCTGTATTTTCCTGAGTGTTTCTTTGTCTTTTTCAGTATTGTACATATATGCCTGAAATTTTTTAATATCGCCTCTCCAATCATCTTCTCCTTTTTCTTAAGCGCATCAGGAAAATCTGAGAATATCATAATATTCCCTACAATATCGAAAGAGGACGGAATTAAAGAAATCTCTTTCTCTGTTATTTTGCTTCCCAATTCCTTCCTGATAAGATTTTTCATCTTAAAAGAACTCTGAAAGCCCTTTCTGGCTCTTCTTTTCAGTATTTTTTGCAAGGTTTTCCAATGCCAAATTTATCCTTTGCTCTGAAAAATCCTTTTTGAGCAGCATTTCCTTCACTCCTTCAATATCGGCGCCTTTCCACTGAAGGCTGTAATCCTCAGTGACCGGGATGTTCTTTATGAGATAAAATACTTCATTCCACCCGAATTCAAAGCTTTCGCCCCATTTTGCTTCCTTAAACAGCGCTTCAAAATCCGTTCCGTGCTTCTTCACCAGCTTAAGGGCGTTTTTTGGCCCTATGCCCTTTATCCCGCCGGGGTTGTAGTCTGTGCCTACAAGCATACCAAGGGCGATAAGCTGGCTGCGGTCAATGCCGAGATTGTTCAGATTCAGGGCAAGGTCTATCATCTCAGGCTTTGCTGCTTCATAGCTCAGCTTGTTTGCCTTTTTTCTTTTTCCTGAAATTGAAAGGTTCCTTATCAGCTTCGGAGCCCCGTTAACAAGGGAATCGTAGTCCTGGCTTACCGCCGCAAACACTGCTCCAGAGGAAGCCATGAAGGCTGCCTGCGCCTCGGCTTCGGATGGTGCCTGCACAATCGGGATTCCCAATAAAGACAAAAGCTGCTTAGATTCCTCTATTATTTCCGGCGTCAAACGCACTGACTGCGCTGCGTATTTTCTCATCTCGTCTACGTCTTCTCTTTTCGCCGCTTCCTTGTATTTTTCAAAGGCAGCGTCTTTCAAGGCAGACCTCTGCTCGCGCGTCTTCTGCTTCAGATCCGGGGCCTTTCCGTCGAAAACAAATGCCAGCTTCAGCCCAGACTGCATCAGCTTTGCTGTTCTTGAAAACAGGCCAACCAGGTGCGAGGTTACATTGCCTTTAGAATCTTTCAGCGGCGTGCCGTCAGCAGCCCTTATTGTGGTAAGAAACTGGAATATGGTATTGTGCGCGTCAACAGCCAGCTTTTTGCCTGTAAGGCTGCTTATCTCAATCTCTTCGGAGATTATCAAGTCCTTGAATGCAATTCCCATTTTATATCCTGTTTACCAGAATGTTCCTGAACTCATTCCCAAGCATTTCCTTAGCCCTTTTTGCCATCTCTCCGTTTGTAATGAAAAGCACCGGAAGCTTTTTCGCCTGGCCCTGCACAAAAGCAGTGCTTAAGTCGCCTTCGCTTACTTTTTTCTTGCTCTTTGCCTTGCAGTAATACTCGATGCTGCCTATGCCTGATGGCACTTTTATTATGAAGTCTATCTCTGAATTTTTCTTTATGATTTCATAAGATATTATTTCTATGCCTTTTTTAATGAAATGCTGCCGCACTTCTTCTAGGAATTTGCCCGGCGCTTCCTTTTGCTTCTGTTTTTTCTTTTTCTCTTCGGTTTTGCCTGCTTCAAATGTCTCCTGTGTTTCGTGTTTTTTTGTTTTTTCTTTTTCCTGTGCTTTTTTGCTTTCTGGCGCCTCTTTTTGAATCGTTTTTATTGTTTCTTTTTGTGTTGTTTCTTCTGTTCTTTGCGTTGCTTCTTCTTTTGTTTGCTGCTGAACTTCAGAATCTTTTTGTTGTGGTGTTTCGGGCCCTTCTTTGCCGGACAAAAACCCGCTGATTAGGGACTCTGCTTCTTCCTTCTGGGCCGTGTGCCATTTCCAGAAAATCTCTGAGCCGGCATTATAGGATACTTCAAGCGGCTTTGCGAAGTCTTTTATGTCCCTTAAAGCGACCCTTATAACCGGCTCGACAGAGCTGTCTCGCAAAACCCTCTCTCTCCTGAGCATTTCAAAGGCCTTTCTCTGCTTGTCATTCAGGCTGCCTGAAAACGCCTCAAGATGCTCTTCCTTTCCCGGAAGATAATAAAGCGGAGTGCTTCCTATCTTCAATGATGATATTTTGACTTTTCCGTTTGATGACAATTCTGAAAGGTGCGCAGATGACATTATGGAGTCCATGCCTATTTCCTTGCCTACCTGAGTTGGGGTTGACGGGCCGTTTTGCTCCAGAAATGCGAGTATGCGCTGCCTTGTGTCCATAATAGGAAGAACAGGACTTGATTATATATAAATTTCCATGTGCTGCGGTTCTCGGTTAGCATCAGGCTCGGCATTGGCTACTATTGTTGCCCTTGTGCTTGTAATTGTGTTTCGTTCTTAATATGCCCTACAATTCTTGCCGCAAGGCTCGCTTTTTCTCGGTGCGCTCGCCTCGCGGTTTTATTGGAACAGAACACCAACCTTGGTTGCCGATTAATATCTGTATCAAGAACTAAGGCCTCAGCCATCTGGCTTCCCAATAGGAAACGTCGCCTTCATCGTCTGCCACTCCAATTAGGAGCCTTTTTTTGGTGGAATGTGCAACCCTGTTCTTTGCGGCAAATTCATACCATGTCAGGGCAGAGCCTTCATGCACAGGATAAAGAATCCAGCGGGCATGGTCTTCTCCAGGCTTCACGCCGCGGTCGTAAACGCGGAAGTCTGCTCCAAATTTTAAGGCTGTCTTGACGATATAGCCCCTGTTTCTCATGTCCCTGTAAACCTGGTACCTTACCTTAAAATTCGGGTCGTTCTTTCCGGCTTTCTTTGCGAACTGCTCTGCCCGCATTGGCTTTTTGCCCTGCAGAATCTCCAATTTTCCCTTCTCAAGAAGATAAAATGCCTCTATCAGGCTTAGGTTCACCTTGCCGTCTTCCGGCAGCTCGCCGAAGCGGCTCTGGTTGTAAAGGTCGCGGGCTTCGTTGCTGTTTTCCGTGACAACCTGCTGGTTTGAGAATATGGCTTTGACTTTGTCTTTAAGCGGTTCTGCCTGCGGCTCCTTTCTGTGCTCCTGCTCTTTTTGCTGTTCTGATGCTTTCTTCTTGGGTTTTCTTGACATGCGCTTTGGTTTATGCTATAATTTAAAAACATTGTCATCTCTCTCAATAGAATGCATATAATGTTTTTGGGCACCTCTTCCATGGTGCCGACAAAGGAAAGGAACCAAAGCGCTGTTTTGATTAGCTGCGTGGATGAAAGCATATTGGTTGACTGCGGGGAAGGCACGCAAAGGCAGCTGAAAAGCGCCGGGATTAAGCTTACAAGCATAAACAGGATACTCATAAGCCATTGGCACGGCGACCACGTCCTTGGGCTGCCCGGGCTGATACAGAGCATGGCAGCTTCCGGCTATAATAGGATATTGGAAATCTATGGGCCTAAAGGCAGCAGGAAAAGGTTTGAGGACATGTTCAAAGTGTTTGTTTTTGACAGGAAAATAGGCCTGAGCATAAACGAAGTTTCCCAAGGCATTATTTTCGAGAATAAGGATTATTTTATCGAAGCCGGGCTTCTGGAGCACGGAATAGAAACTCTCGGCTTCAGCATACAGGAAAAGGACAGAAGGAAGATTAACATGGCGAAGGCCAAAAGGCTTGGGCTCAAAGAAGGACCGTTAATAGGGAAGCTACAGATGGGGGAAGAAGTAAAAATAGGCAATAAATCTGTAAAGGCTGATGAAGTCAGCACGGTTGCCGAAGGGAAGAAAATAACGATAATCACTGACACTGTTCCGTGTGTTGGCGCCGACAAGCTCGCAAAAAATGCCGATTTGCTTGTGTGTGAAGCCACTTACGATTCAAAGCTTGAAGAGAAGAGCATGGAGTACAATCACACGACAGCAAAGCAGGCCGCTGAGATGGCCAACAGGGCCGGCGCAAAAAAGCTGGTTTTGACTCATTTCAGCGCACGCTATAAAGACACAAAGGGGCTGGAAGAGGAAGCCGGCACTTACTTCAGCAATGTGCAGTGCGCGTATGATTTCATGAAGGTAAACGTGTAAAATGGCGACGATAGAAGATTTTGGTAAGATTGATGTGAGGGTAGGAAAAATATTGGAAGTTGAAGGCTTTCCAGAGGCGAAAAAGCCGGCATACAAGCTCAGGATTGATGTTGGCGGCGAAATCGGTGTGAAGAGGTCATGCGCCCAATTAGTGAAGAATTACGCAAAAGAGCAGCTTACCGGAAAGCTTGTACTTGTTGCTGTGAATTTCCCACCAAGGCAGATTGGGCCTGCCGTCTCTGAAGTCCTTACTCTCGGGGTGCCTGATGAGGAAGGTAATTGCGTGCTAATCGTGCCGGAACGCAATGTTCCTATAGGTGGAAAATTGTATTAAAATGTCTCTCAAAGCAAAAGGCATCAGAGGGGAAAGGGACCTTGTGCACAAGTTCTGGGCTGCAGGGTGGGCCTGCCTGAGGATAGCAGGATCGGGAAGCAGCAGGTATCCGAGCCCCGACATTCTTGCAGGGAAGGGAGACAGAAGGCTTGCTATAGAATGCAAAGTGACCAAAGATGATAAGAAATATTTTGACAAAGACTCCATTGAAAAGCTGGACTTTTTTGCGAATGTTTTCGGCGCGCAGCCATGGGTGGCTATAAAATTCCAAAGCGAGCCCTGGGTTTTTCTACGGACGAGCGAGCTCGAAGCCACAGGCGCTTCTTTTTTGGCAACCAAGGAAAAAGCAAAGTTGAACGGGCTTTTGTTCGATGAAGTTTCTGCTTAGCGCTTTTTCTTCATAGACTTCTCAATACGCACCTCTTCTCTCATGACCCTGTCAACTGCCCTTTCTATATGCCCTTCAATCCTTGCTATGCGCCTTTCCATAAGCACAAGAACGCGCAAAGAATACACTATAGCAGCAAGCGTGCCTATAATGATAGCCAAAGTAATCTCCTGGACGCTCAAAACCATATACATTCACCTCTTTGAATTATGCTAACATAAAGAAATGTGCTATAAAAACCTTTCGGATTATAAAGGCGTTGTGTTATCCAGAAACTATTTCCCTACGACAAGTTAATTGTAAGCATGAAGCTTACAAAAAACAAACTTGTCGAGACAATAGGGAAAAAGAACATGGGCGGAAGATAGCCGGAATATCCATAAGAAGAGTAAATCAGGTTTACAGGCAGTATCTGCTCACAGGCCAGATACCGGAGATAGGTAGGGCCAATGGAAGGCCAAAAAGGCCTATAGAAGGCTGGGAAATGCAGGCTGTAAAGGCCTCATTCGGGAAGTACAGCGTGTCCGCCTCCGTCCTAGCGAAGCTGATAGAAAGGGACTATGGCAGGCACATCAACCATAACAGAATCCACAGGATTCTGCTGGAGCTTGGCATGGCAAAGAGGAAGGACAAAAAGGACATCAGGAAGAAAGACTGGATAAGGTATGAGAGAAGGCACAGCCTGACTGCCGTGCACATAGACTGGTATTACTATGCCCCTGCGCAGGACTGGGTGTTTGCTGTGCTGGATGATGCAAGCAGAAAGCTGCTTGCCATTATGGAATGCAAAAGCCCTACAACAGAGGCCTCAATTGAGGGGATGGTGCAAGCCATGAAGCATGGGAGGATTATGCAGTGCATAAGCGACCATGGCTCCCAGTTTGTCAGCAATGTAGGCGGCGACTCCAAATTTAGGGAGTTTCTTGACGAGAATGGGGTGCAGCAGATTCTTTGCAGGATTAAGCATCC
>JAGVYR010000070.1 GCA_018303185.1 Candidatus Woesearchaeota archaeon
CCTTCCATCAAAGGGCTGTCTTGGTTAGCTGTGCTGTAAACCTCTAATTTGCCTTTATTGGCAACAAGCCATGCCCATCCGCTTCCAAACCTTGCAGCAGCAGCATTTGAGAATTCTTCCTTGAACTTGTCAAAGCTTCCGAAAACCTGATTTATTGCATCTGCAACTTTCCCCGAAGGCTGTCCGCCGGCATTTGGGACCATTACCTGCCAGAATAAAGCATGGTTGCTGTGCCCTCCGCCGTGGTTTCTTACAGCCATCCTTATGCTCTCAGGCACGTCATTGATTTTTTCAAGAATTTCATTAACGTCCATTGGCTCGAATTTTGTCCCTTTTACAGCTGCATTCAGCTTATCAATGTAGGCCTGATGATGCTTCGTATGGTGTATCTCCATAGTCCTTGCATCTATGTGCGGCTCAAGCGCATTGTAAGCATAGCTCAATTTTGGCAGTTCAAATGCCATAATTCCACCTCCAGTTAACTATTGTTAATAGGGAAGCATTAATGATATAAAAAACTTATGATATCCAAGGCAGCGTTCAAAATGTAGGTTAGCAGCTAAAGGTGGGCCCATTCTATTTTTCCGGCAAAAGAGGGCAGGGGGTCGCCCCATACGGGGATAACCGATACATCATGCTAAACAGCAATTGGGCGAAAGCTGCTAACCCGAGCGTCAGCGAGATTTTGAACGCTGCCGATATCCAATAAAGAATTCAGTTTTCTATCCTCATGTAAAATGGCTTTCCGTGAACCGGCTTTCCTTTATCGGTCTCCAGGCTTTCAAGCTCCTGCAGAGTCTGCTGTATAGTGCCGAATTCCAGCGGCTCGTGTGTGATTATATTTGGCAGGCATTTGACTCCGTCAAAGATAACTTCATTGTCCATGCCTCCCCTCTGAATTGAGCTTTTTACATTCCATTTGTGCCTTACCAGAACACCCAGGGCATTGTACAATGCTCCCGGAAAGTGAGACAGGTAGAGCCTAAGGTATCCTTCAGTTCTGACTTTTTTATGGTCTGCTATCTTTGTGCCAGGACCGTCAAATATTATCTTCCTTGTTTTTTTCGACCTTATCATATCGGCTATCTTTAATACATCGTAATAGACTGAAAACGCTGTTGGCCCTTCTCCTGCACCTTTGCCGACATTGAAATACTCATCAAAAGGGGTCCCCTCTATCAGTATTGCATTGAACTCCTCGTTGACTTTTGCAAGGTGATGGTCGTTCCTTATTAGTGCGGGATTGACTTTCATGCTTATATCGCCTGCACTCGTTTTCTTAGCTGAGGCAAGAAGCTTGACTGCATATCCAAGGTCTTTTGCATACCCTATGTCAGTGGGGGTTATTTCGGTGATGCCTTCGCAGTGCACATCTTCAGGCCTTATCCACTTTCTGAAGGCAAGAGAAGCCAGGATTGAAATCTTCTGGGCAGCGTCTTTTCCCGAAACGTCAAAAGCAGGGTCAGCTTCGGCAAAGCCTTTTTCCTGCGCAATCTTCAGCGCAGTGCTGTAGTCCATGCCTTCGCTCATCCTTGTCAGGATAAAGTTTGTCGTGCCGTTAAGTATTCCTGTTATGCTTCTTATTTCCCCGAAGCTCAGCTGCTCGAGAAGGGGGTTGATTATGGGTATTGCGCCCGCAACTGCGCCTTCAAATCCGATATTCACATTATGCCTTTCTGCTGCTGAGAATATTTCCATGCCATGCTCCGAGATGACAGCTTTATTCGCGGTAACAACATGCTTTCCGTTCTTGATGGAGCTAAGTATATATTCCAAAGCGGGATTGCAGCCTCCGGCCAATTCGACAACAATATCTATCCCTTGGTTTTCAATTGCCTCCTTTACATCAGAGGACAGATTAGAAAATGCGACCTTCCTCTTCTTATTGAGATTTTTAACGATAATTACCTTCAGGTTGATTCCTCTTGGCCTGTTTTTTTCAAAAAGCTTGACTAACCCGCTCCCAACAGTTCCAAAGCCTATGATTGCAACATTGACGTCCTTTTCCATATAATAACCATGCTGAAGTGTTCTTTTTAAATTTTCTTATAAAGCGGCAGATTACACAACCTTTTTATAGTCGCAAATATTCAGAAGCCAATCTGAATCAGGGGTGAAACAATGAACGCATTAACTATTACTGGTATAATACTTGCTGTAATCGCGCTTTTTATCATATTCCTTTACAACAGCCTCATAAGGCTGAAAAACCAGGTAAAGAACTCATGGGCTCAGATTGACGTCCAGCTAAAGAGGAGAACTGACCTTATCCCTAATCTTGTTGAGTCTGTCAAGGGCTACATGAAGCACGAGAAATCAGTCCTTGAGAACATTACAAAGGCAAGGTCCGCAATGATGAAGGCAGACACGATTGAAGGCAAGGCGAAAGCATCTAACATGCTTTCCCAGACTTTAAAATCCCTGTTTGCCGTCTCAGAAAATTACCCGCAATTGAAAGCCAATGAAAACTTCCTCCAGCTTCAGGAGGAAATAACTGGCACTGAAAACAAGATTGCATACTCTAGGCAGCACTATAATGACATGGTGATGCGCTTCAACATAAAGATAGAGACCTTCCCGAACAACCAGCTCAACAAGTTCCTGCATTTTACAAAAGAGCAGCAGTTTGAGGCGGCGGCGGGGGAAAGGAAAAACGTGAAGGTAAAGTTTTAATTTCTTTTTTAGGTGTTTTCCATGAGGGTGATGTTTGACGAAGTGAGGAACAACAATCTTAAGTCTTTGCTTCTTGTGTCATTGTTCATCCTTATTGTTGGCCTTTTGGGCGCCGTCATAGGTTTGGTATACGACAGCCTCGCTTTCGGCATATCAGTTGCAGTCATATTCTCCCTGATTTATTCAATGATTGGCTTTTATTCAGGGCAGGATATGATACTGGGGATGACCGGAGCCAGAGAAGTCACAAAAAAGGAATTCCCTTACCTTTTCCACACCACAGAGGGCCTTGCCGTTGCAGCAAGCATCCCGACGCCAAAAGCATATGTTATTGACGACTCTGCATTAAACGCTTTCGCCACGGGCCGCGACCCTGAACATGCTTCAATAACAGTCACGACAGGCCTTCTGAAAACAATGGACAGGCAGGAGCTTGAAGGCGTGATAGCGCATGAGATGTCCCACGTAAAGAACTATGACATTAGGTTCATGATGCTCACTGTTGTCCTTGTCGGAATTGTGACTCTGCTCAGCGACTTTCTTTTAAGGTCATTCCTTTGGGGAAGGGGAAGAAGCAGGGAAAAAGGAAATCAGGTGACAATTATACTCATAGTTCTTGGCTTTGTGCTTGCAATACTCACTCCTATAATAGGGCATCTTATCAAGCTGGCAATCAGCAGGAAAAGGGAGTTCATGGCAGATGCTGGCGGCGCCATTCTTACAAGATATCCGCCGGGACTTGCTTCAGCCCTGAAAAAAATAGCAAAAGACCCCGATCCCTTAGTGGACAGGGCCAACCGCGCCACAGCCCATCTTTTCATCTCAACCCCTTTCAGGGACAATAAGGGCCTTATCACAAACCTTTTTTCAACACATCCCCCGATACAGGAAAGAATTAAAAGATTAGAGGAGATGTGAACAGAATAACCACTCCCGTATCCTAACACATATTTAATAAGCATAAGAGCAACATTTATTAAAAAGCAGATGTAAGGCTATAAAATGGCAGATGCGGCACTCGGGATAGCTCCACAGAAAAAGCATTCACTTTTCGGCTCAAAGCCCCAGCAGTCTTTTGACTCTGTGGGAATGAGTGCCGACATGAATAACATGGGCCGCAGGCTGAGGCTTCTGGAAGAGTCCTTTACAAATATGAGGCGCTCAGTACAGGTTACAGAGGAGAATATCCTGCAGCACAACCGTGAGTTTTCAAAGGAGATTAAGTCAATAAATTCCGAAATTGTTGAGATAAGGAATGAGCTTTCAGAGGTAAAAGACAGGATACTGCAGCTCATCACGGAATTGAAAGGCTCTGCAAAGCGGGAAGAAGTCAAGATACTTGAAAAATATATCAGCCTCTGGAACCCTGTGAAGTTTGTCACGCAGGCTGAAGTCGAGCGGATGGTAAGGGAGCTGATGGCAGAGGAAAAGAGCAGGAAATTTCAATGAGTATAGGTTGGCGGCCAAAGGCGGTTCGAATAACAGCACGAGGCGAGCGATATGCAAAAAAGCGAGCCTTGCGACTAACATTGCAGGGCATATTAAAGATAACGGGCAGTTGGATAAAAAGGTATCAAAGCCAATCAGAGCAAAAGCTTTAAATTAGGAAAGCATAATAAAATCAAAAAAAAGAGGAAAACATGGCATTGTTCACTTTTAAGAAAAAGAAAGCGCCTTATGACCATCCGCCTGCTCCCGGCGGCCCGCCAATCCAGCAGGTCATGATGCTCAGGCAGCAGGGCGCCCAGGATTCTGAGATAATACAGGATTTGCAGAACCAGGGCTACAACTCCCAGCAGATATATGATGCGCTTAACCAGGCCGCTATAAGCGGGCCGCAAAGCCAGGTCCCTGAATTCGACCCTAACATGATGGAGCAGGACTATGGAAATGCCCCAGGATTTGACATGGGCCAGCAGCAAATGCAGGACATGCCCCCTCCTGACTTTTCGCGGCAGCAGATGCCCCCTCCCATGCAGATGCAGCAGCAGGACAGGAGCGACAGGATAGAGGAGCTTGCCGAGGCAATCATAGATGAAAAATGGAAAGAGATTACTCAGGACATCTCCAAAGTCATTGAATGGAAGGAAAAGACAGAATCCCGCATTACGAAGATGGAGCAGCAGCTTCTCGATTTGAAGCAGAGCATTGACTCATTGAACAGGAGCATTGTGCAGAAAATCGGCCAGTACGACCAGAACCTTACAGACGTGGGCACTGAAATAAAGGCTATGGAAAAAGTGTTCCAGAATGTCCTTCCTTCCCTGACGGAAAATGTCAACAGGCTCGAAAGGATGTCCAAAGGAGCTTCATCAGTGAAGAAATAGTTTTTCTTGGGGATTATTATGTTCTATTAGTGGTCTTTTTAACAAGGCGTGCCTAAAAAATGGGGGTTGGCATCAATCCGTGAGCGTTTTGTCAAGTTTTCCATTAAATGCGGAAGGGGTCGCTCCATACGGGAGGGAGCCGCACATCACTAAAACAGCAAAGAAGCGAACCGATGTTAACCCACGAAGTGATTTTTTAGACACGCTTTCCTTGGCAACTTCTTAACGAACTGATTAAAAAAGAAATAAAGCCCCTAATGCCCGCCCATTCCGCCGCCTGCGAGCAGCGCTATAGTAAATACGGCCAGTGCCAGAAGGAACAATATTCCAAGCATTGTGGGATGGAAGAGTATTGTGGCTGTCTGGCTGTAATCGCGGCTGAAATCAGTGCTTGTCTCATTATCTCCCGGGACTGTTATGCTCTGCCTTACCTGGACGCCTGCGCCGATAACGATGAAAAGCGCAACAACCACGAGCAGCAGGGTTTTGGTTCCTCCTCCAAAAGCCTCGAAATTGCCGCCAAACGCCCCTCCCGCCGCGGCAAGTATCATGACAAAAACCATGACAATAACAAGCCATGGAATTATCTTCACTATTATCTGGGTGGCAAGCTCTGAGGACACGACAAAAATTGCAAGAATTAATGGTATCAGTATGTTAAGGAACTGGTTTCCGCCAAGGGTCCTTGAGTACATCAGCACTCCATACCCTCCAAGCCATACAAACAGGAATACAAAAATCTGCGAGAAATTCTGCAAAGCTGCTACATCAAGAAAGGTTGCCATTTTTTAATTGCTTTTTAATTGCTAATGGCCTCCATGGCCTCCTCCGCCGCCGAACAGTTCCTTGAGGTTTATGCCTAACCTCTGCATATTGGATGCCTTCTTGCTGGACTCTGATCCTCCGGTGACGTATGCAATTATGACTCCGAACACAACCAGCATGACAACCACGGCAAGGGCATCATCCTGAAAAGTGTCGCCGAGCCATTGCGTAAAGCCTCCGTTCCCCCACCATCCTGCTGCGCCTCCGAATATCAGTATTATGCCGCCCACTGAAAAGAAGCCTATCCATCCCGGCATTGTAAGCCCCAGGTATATCTTGTCATGGGCAAATATGCCAATCAGGATCATAAGGGAGACTAAAGCGACAACAAGCAAAGACACTGAGGGCAATGCTGCGTTTATCAACTCGACAGGGTCGTATCCTGTCGGCAAATCCCCTGTCACGTGAGGAATGACTACAAGAAGCGCGAATATTATGGCAAGGCCGGTATTCATGTTTCTCTGGTCTTCGCCAAGTATCTTCGTCTTCTCAAGAACTGCGAAAATCAGCGTGAATATCAGGAGGAAAGGGAGCAGTACGTCAGTAAGGCCCCACTGCTCAAGTATCTCGATAAACCGGTCCAGTTTGAATGCTTCGCTTGCCATTTTAACACCCTCTTATTGGTTATTGCTTATTTAAACTTTATGATTAATGGCTGCCAGAGCCTCCGCTGCTGCTGTGGCTGCCGCCTCCGGACTTGCCCGGGCTTTTAACTACCCATCCTATGAATATAACTATGACTACGAGCAGTATCACTGAGCCTACAATTTCGTTGCTGCCGCTGCCGCCCTGGAAGAAATTAAAGGCATCGTCAAGGAAGCCGACCGAATGCAGGAATATAACTGCAATTCCTATGAAAGTTATCACCATGAACATGTCTTTCCAGCCGCCTGTGAGGAAAAAGCTCTTATCCTTTTCTTCATGGAATGCTCCCACTAAAAGCAGGAAAAGCACTATAAGGAGCAGCAAAACGACAACATTTGAGGATATATCGGTTATTATCCCTACAAGCTTTGAAGACGCAACTGTGAGGAAAGCTATGACAAAAGCTACAACCGCATTAAGGTTTTTTCTTGTGTATTTGTGGTGCTCTATCTCCTCTACCCCAAATACCTTCGTCTTCTCAAGTATCGCAAACACTATGGAAAAGACGAGAAGGAAAGGAAGAACTACATCGTATAAGCCTATATCTCCAAAAAACTCCAGCACTTCCCTGAATGGTGTCGCCATCTTTTGTCAAAAACCACCAATTTCTGATTGGTGGCATAAATCTGCATTACTATAAGCGGTTTTTGATGCTCAGAACTCCACGAAAATAGTGGTTTTCGAGCACAACAGATTCCACTTCTACCACTCATAGTTAAATGAGTGGAATTCTGTTGTTTAAATAAAACTGAGAATGTTAATATATAAAGGTTTCGAAATGAGTTAGAGGAAATTGGGAAGATTAATTCTCACGCCACAAATGGCGCCGAATTTTGTGCCTATCAAAATAATCCTCTTTGCAAAAACATTTATAAACACTCTACAGTTCTCCTGCAGTATGCTTGACAAGGAAGAATTCACCAAGATTAGGAAGGAAATGGACGCTCTTGAGCAGGAAAGGGAGCATGTTATCCAGCTTTCAAGGGACATTATCTCGCTTTCAAAGAGGATAATATACAGCATCAACCGCGCTGAAATGAAGGAAGCTGCTTCTTACGCAAAGGAGATTGAAGCAAAGAAGAAAGAGCTTGACAAGGTAAAGGTAAGCCTTGATGTAAACATAAACAGGGTTGCCTATCAGGAGTACGTGGAAGCTGTTTCATACTATGAATACGCAGCCAAGGGCAGCATCCCCACGAAAGCAGCGCTGAAGGTTGAGACGGATGATTACCTCATGGGCCTATGCGATCTTACAGGCGAACTTGGCAGGAAAGCGGTATATGAAGTCATAAAGGGCAATTTTTCAGAAGCGGCTAAGATAAGGGAGCTTGTAGATGAAATCCACGGCGAAGATACAATAAAATGGAACCTGCAGAAGATTGAAGATGTTATTTTTGACCTGAAGATGAAGGGAAAGCTCAAATGAAATTCTCAAGGACGCATCACTGCAATGATTTAAGGAAAGAAGACATTGGAAAAGAAGCAGTCCTTATGGGCTGGAACCAGTCCAGAAGGGATCATGGCGGCATCATTTTCATTGACTTAAGGGACCGCTACGGGCTTACTCAGGTTGTTTTTGACCCGAAGCACAACAAGGATGCCCATAAGCTTGCTGAAGGGATAAAGAGAGAGGATGTCATTGCGGCTAAAGGCAAAGTTCGGGCAAGAGGCCAGGGGCTTGAAAATCCAAACCTCGACACAGGCCAGATAGAGGTCATTGTTGACGAGCTTGAAATACTCTCTTCTGCTGATACTCCCCCGATTGAGATAGAGGACAGGAAAGAAGCGGGGGAAGACGCCCGCTTAAAGTACAGGTTCCTTGACTTAAGAAGGCCAAAGATGCAGAAGCATTTGCAGCTGAGGCACAATGCGGCACAGGCTGCAAGGGAATATCTAGATAATAATAAATTCCTTGAGATTGAAACTCCAATGCTTGTCAGGGCTACGCCTGAAGGGGCGCGCGATTACATTGTTCCTTCCCGTGTCAATCCCGGGAAATTCTATGCCCTGCCTCAAAGTCCACAAATCTACAAGCAGATATTGATGGCTTCAGGCTGCGACCGCTATTACCAGTTTGCGCGCTGCCTTAGAGACGAGGATTTGAGGGCAGACAGGCAGCCCGAGCACACCCAGATAGACTTGGAAATGAGCTTTGTGAAGCAGGAAGATGTCCTGAATATGGTCGAAGGGCTTTACAGGCATTTGATGAAAAAAGTTCTTGGCATTGAGATTAAGGAAAAATTCTCCAGATTAAGCTATGACGAATCAATGCTGAAGTACGGCAATGACAAGCCGGACATAAGGTTTGGGCTTGAATTGTTTGATGTTACAGGGATTGCGGCAAAGTCTGATTTTCAGGTTTTCAAGGGTGCTGAATTAATCAAGTGCATTAACCCGCCGGATAAATTTGGCAGGAATGAAATCGATTCTTTTATCCAGCTCTGCATACAGAACGGCGCAAAGGGCATGGCATGGATGCGCGTGACTGAGAAAGGTTTGGAAAGCAACATTGCAAAATTTTTCAATGACGATATAAAAAAAGAGTTAATAGAAAAAACAAATGCAAAGCCCGGCTCTGTCTTATTTTTCATAGCTGACAAAAAAAAGATTGTAAACCAAGTGTTGAGCAAATTAAGGATTGAGCTTGGAGAAAAGCTGGGCCTTATTGACAAAAAATCCTTTAAGTTCTGCTGGATTCTTGACTTCCCGATATTTGAATGGAATGACGATGAAAGCAAATGGGACGCATGCCACCATATCTTTACCGCTCCAAAGAAAGAGCACCACGGCATGATTGAAAAAGACCCGGGCAATGTGAAGGCTGACCTTTATGATTTAGTGCTGAATGGCGTTGAGCTTGGCTCAGGCAGCATCAGGGAGACAAACCCTCAGATACAGGAAAGGGTGATGAAAGTAATTGGCCTTTCGCATGAAGAAGTCCAGAAGAAGTTCGGCTTTTTGATGGAAGCATTCAGGTACGGAACTCCGCCGCATGGCGGCATCGGGCTTGGCTTTGACAGGATTGTTGCAATGATGTGCGGCTATAACGACATTAGGGAAGTGATTGCATTCCCGAAGAACAAGAACGCTGAATGCCCCATGGACGGCTCCCCTTCTGATGTTGAGGAGAAGCAGCTGAAGGAATTGAATATTAAGGTTGATTTGGTGAAGAAGAAATGATGGAATTATATCCATAACTCCCCCCGCCGGTGCTGACAGATTTTTGGCAGTGCATTTTGGCCAAGTGAGCAGATTTTTTTCGTAATTTCACTTCTTAAGCTCATTCCTTAAGTCTTCCGTAGAATACACTTTAACTCTGTCCTGCTGCTTCAGCCTTTTGTCATTGGACCAGACAGCACACTTCAACTTCAAGGCAAGAGCCAGATACATCACGTCTTTTTCATCCGGAGAAAAATTTCCAGCTTCACTAATAAGGTTAGAATAATCTTCTTTTGGAACAACTGTGATGATGTCCTTCAGCATGTGCATAATTTGGATGAATTCTTCTCTTGTTCTTGATGTTTTCCTAAGTATCATGCCTTCATATTTCAGAAATTCTTCAATGACAAATTCCGGGGCGCTTGGGATAATGTCCTATTCAAATATAATTTTTGCAGCCAAGCTATTTTTAATCAAGGCAGAAAAGAGCACATTTGCGCCAATAACTAAAAGCATCATCTCGCCCTATGCTTTTTCATGGCTTTCTCGCTGACTTGCCTGCCGAACTCAATGGCTTCTTCTTCACTTAAAGTGCTGTCTTTTGTAAATTCTTTGAACTTTTCCAGCATTAAAAGCTTCCTTTTTATTGCTTCTCTTGCCACTGCGCTCCAATTTATATCTTGGAATATATCCATCTCTTGTTTCATTTCCTGCGGGATTGATAAGGTTATGCTTACCATTTTTACCTCCGGTATATTACGTTTATTATGTGCAATACGTTTATATATTTAAACCTTTTGGTTTTATTCTTTCCCAGCCTTTCCCAAAAACTCCCTCACATCCTTCAATAGCTTTGTCGTAATCGTTTCGAAAACAACCCTGTCGTCTATCTTCCCGTACTGGTGCGCTATGATGTTCCTCATGCCCTTTGCATCCTGCATCCTTTTCATTAAAGCCTCATCAATAACTTTATTCTCATTTAAAACATTGAAAGCATCCGCATCATCCTCGGGCAGCCTTAATTTTTTCAGCTTAATGAAAATAAATGCCAAATCCGTGACTGCCTCCATTATCTTTTCCACGTACCTTTCGCAGGCTGCCTTTTTTTCCAGATTAAGATATTCTTCAAAGGTTGCAGGCAGTATTGAATCAAGCTCTTCAATGTACTTTTTTATCTCTGAAATCTTGTCATCAATCCTGCTCATGCCTCTGCCTCAAAGATTTTTTCCATCCTTAAAAAATAATCATTAGATTTAAGATATTTCAAAGTAAAAGAAACATTGTCAAAATCCCTTGCTTTGTACAAAATCCTGTGCTTCCTTGCAATCTCCATTTTAAGCTTCTGAGGCAGAATATTGAAAACCTGCACATCTGCCTTTTTGCTTACCTGCCCGGAAATCCTCATCCTGAATTTAGTGGCATCTTTCAGGGAGATTTCCTTCCTGAAAACAGCACATGCATCTATGTCAGACCTTGAAGTAAAGGTATTGTCAGCAAAAGAGCCAAACAATAAAACTGCCTTAATATTATCTTTTAATTCATCTTCAAGAATTGCCTCCACTACATTGCCCATTATTCTTTTGTTTTCCATATTTCTTTTCAAGTCAAAATCCTGCTCAAGTTTTGCCGCTTCCCTGATGAATTCCAGCTTGGGCCTTATGTCTCTTGACAGCCTGTTCCTTTCTGACTGTGTCAATCTTTGCCCTTCAACCTGCTTCATTGCTATCTCTATCTCTTTCTTTCCGAAGATTTTCCTTGCCCTTTCATCCGTTAAAAGTTCCTTCATAGACATAATTATAACCTAAATAAAGGTTATTTATAAGTTTTTCGGTAAAAACTGAAACAATTAAATAATAGCAGCCTTCACTTTGAATCATGCAAATCAACCTCATAACTTCAAACCCCGGAAAAGTCACTGAATTAAGCAGATATCTCGCTCCGGAAATAAAAGTCAACCACATAAGGCATGAATACAGGGAATTAAGAAGCGACAGCACAGAGGAGATTGCAGAAGAAGCCGCAAAAAGGCTTGCCAATGAGCTGAAAAAAGCAGTTGTTGTCGAAGATTCCGGAATTTTCATAAACACATTGAAAGGCTTTCCCGGAACGTGCTCAAAATACGTACATGTCAGGATTGGGCTGAAAGGCCTCCTCAAATTGATGGAAGGCAAAAAAGACCGCTCCTGCTATTACAAGTCAGTATTGGCTTACTGTAAGCCCGGCAAAGAGCCAATTTCTTTTGCAGGGGAGGAAAAAGGCGCTATAGCGGAGAAAGAAAGGGGAAATTTCGGCTTCGGCCACGACCCTATATTCATACCTGAAAGCTCAAAAAGCACTTACGGAGAAATGAAAGACTGCCACGACAGGAAGAAGTTCAGGAGAATGGCTGCTGATAAGATGAAAGGATACTTCCTAAAAAATAAAAAACTTTAATAATCCTTTCAATAAGTCATGTTGCAGGGGGTGATTCAATGCTTCAGAAAATAAGGGACTTGATGCAGGTTCAGGAAGAAATCTCAAAGATAAATGAAAAGCTGGGCACAACAGTAAATTCTGTAAATTCATTGAGCGCTCAGGTTGCATCATTGGCAGAAACAATACAAAGCAAAGCCAGTGAGCTAAGCCAGAAAAACATCGAATTCTACAAAAACTTCAATGAAAACATAAATTCAATGAAGAAAATCAGGGACAGCCTTGAAGAGGAGCTTTTTGAGTTTAAATTATTCAAGACACAGACCCAGCAGAAGATGATGCAGAAATTCGAGGAAGAGCTGGGAAAAGAGCTGAAAATTAATCTTGAATCCCTCAAGGCCGATGCAGAAAAATACAATGAACTGAAAGGCCAGATAAACAGCATCTCCTTCAAGGTAAATGACCTTTCCGATGAGATTGGAAAATTCCTCAATATCAGCAGGCACATCAAGGAGAAAGACTTTGAGATGAACAGGTTTGCCCGCGATTTGCTTGCAATGGACAAAGAAAAGCTGGAATTGATGAGGAAAGTGGACACTCTCCAGCGCCTTGTAGGAAGGATGAGAAGGGCTGTTTGATTATTTTTGTATTTTTACAGATGAAGGTTAGCGGCATAAGGTGAGCGCACTTCATTTTTCCAGTAGGCAAGGTCAGGGGGACGCCCCATACGGGGCTTGACCGATACTTCGTGCAAAACATTACCTGCGCGAAAGCCGCTAACCGAAATCTCCTTGAGCCAACTTTTCAATAAACTTTTTAAACCACTGCCTATTCAGGACAGCCTGTGGGAGCATGGAGATAAACGAGTCTTTGATAAGAAAGGTAGCAGAGGTAGCCCGCCTTGAATTAACAGATTCTGAAATAAAAAAATTCACCCCCCAATTAAGGGAAGCACTTGAAAACTTCTCCAAGCTGCAGGAAGTAGACACCAAGGGTGTAAAGCCTTCATTCCAGCCTGTTGAGATAAAGAATGTGCTGAGGGAAGATGTTCCAAAGCAGTGCTTAACGCAGGAACAGGCGCTTTCCCAGACAAAGCACAAAAAAGACGGCTATTTCAAGGGGCCGAAGGTGGTTTGAGTGAAAAAAACAGTCTTAGCAATAGCAGTTCTCTTGATGATTTCCGCATGCTCAGTGCAGGAACCCGAGACAAAAAGTGGCGAGGCAAACCAAATGAAAAACCCGACAGCAGTATTAGACACTACAGCAGGAACATTCAAAATAGAATTGTTTGAGGACAAATCCCCCATAACCGCGGGAAACTTCAAGAAGCTTGCAAGTGAAGGATTCTATGACGGAACAAGATTTCACAGGGTAATTGCAAACTTCATGGTGCAGGGCGGCGACCCTTTGAGCAAAGACATTTCTCAGGCAAGGCTCTGGGGCACCGGCAATCCTGGATATGCGATACAGGATGAATTCATCCAGGGGCTTTCAAACCTGAGAGGCACGATAGCAATGGCAAATTCAGGGCCCAATAGCGGAGGAAGCCAGTTTTTCATTAACGTAGTGGACAACACATATCTTGACTGGGACAAGCCGCCAATGTCGAGCAAACATCCTGTTTTCGGAAAGGTAATAGAGGGCATGGAGGTTGTGGACGCAATTTCAAGAGCGCAGACAGTGCCGGGAGACAGGCCTGCAAAGGACATTATTGTGAATAAAGTAACTATCCAATGAATCAGGAAGAATACCTCAAGGTTTGCCCGCAATGCGGTTCAACAGAAATAAAGATACCTAATGCAGGATTGGATATAGGGATGTCAGTTCGGGATAAATGTGTTGAATGCGGAAACATCGGGAATTTTCCGGAGATATTAAAAGAGCAGTTGGATGAATTCAGAAAAGAACTAAAAAAATGGGCGTAAAGGAATTCATTGAAAATGCGAAATCAGGAAGCATAGACATAGTTGAACACACGCATCGCGTTTTAGATGAATCAAAAAAGCTTGCCAAAGAATACAATTATTTCAACACTGTCTCTGAGGAATTGGCTTTGGAACTGGCAAACAATATAAAAAAATCAATAAAAAGCAAAGATTCAAGAATAAAAAATAAAAAGCTCTTCGGCCTGCCAATCTCGATAAAGGACTCTATCTGCGTCAAGGGCGTTGAGAGCACTGCGGGCTCAAGAATACTAAAAGGCTACAGGCCGCTGTTCAATGCAACCGTTGTCGAAAGGGCAATTAACGAAGGCGCAATAATAATAGGAAAAACATCTCAGGATGAGTTCGGCTTTGGCTCTTTTTCAGTAAACATTGGCCTTGGGTTCAAAACTCCAAAAAACCCTGTCGACCCTGAAAGGAGCTGCGGCGGCTCGAGCGGAGGAGCCGCTGGATTGGCAAAAAAAGCATCTTTTCCGCACATTGCAATAGGGGAGAGCACCGGAGGAAGCATTGCAGAGCCCGCTTCCTTCTGCGATATTTTTGGATTGACCCCGACATATGGAAGAAACTCAAGGTACGGGAATATCGATTTCGGAAATTCTCTTGATAAGCTTGGAACATTAGGGAAGACATGCTATGACGTAGCCTTATTGGAAGAGGTGATTGCAGGCCACGACATCAATGATTCCACAACAATCAACGCTCCGGTGGACAGATATTCTGATTTAAACAAAAAAAACGCAAAAAAAATGAGAATTGCCGTGATAAAGGAGTCTTTCACAGAAGGCCTTGGCCCTGCAGTTGAAAAAAAAGTATGGGGAGGTATAAAGAAGCTTGAATCTGAAGGCATAAAATACGAGGAAATAAGCCTAGAGATGCCGATAAGATACGGCCTTGCAGCGTATTACATGATAGGCACTTCGGAAGCATCCACAAACCTTGCAAAATTCTGCGGCATGAGGTACGGGAATGAATCCGAGCTGGAGGGGAATTTCAACCAGTACTTCACAAAGATAAGAAGCTCTCATTTTTCAGAGGAAGCCAAAAGAAGGATTATCCTTGGAACTTTTGCAAGGATGTCCGGCTACAGGGACGCTTATTACATCAAGGCAATGCAGATAAGGGCTTTGATGACGCGGGAATACAAAAAAGCCTTCAAAAAATATGATGCGCTTGTAAGCCCTACTGTCCCTATTTTGCCGCCAAAATTCACAGAGATAGCAAAGCTCACTCCTCTTCAGAATTACATGATGGACGTAATGCTTGTAGGCCCTAATGTGTGCGGCTTGCCGCATCTTAACGTTCCTGTCGGATATGAAAAAGCTCTCCCGGTAGGCATGCTCCTAACAGGAGACCACCTGCAGGAGAAGAAGCTATTGGAGCTTGGAAATTTGTTTGAGGTGGAAGATGTATAAGTATGTCATCAGCATAATCCCTTTCATAATAGCGGGCTCACTGCCTTTTATTTTTTTGAAAGAAAAAAGGAAAGCGATTGCTTATACTCTCATAATATCACTATGCTTCGGAATTTTATGGGATTTTTGGGCATCTTATCTTTCATTATGGGTATGGAATGACTCTGAATTGATAGGAAGGTTTTTAGGGCTGCCAATAGAAGATTACATGCTCGCTTTTTTCGGCACTGGGACAATAATTGCTGTTTATGAGATGGTAAAAAAATTGCTGAAAGGAAAAAAATGGCTCAGTATATTTTAGTGCTGCTGGGGCTTGCATTGCCTTCCTTTTACTTTTTGGCGAGACATAAGGATAAAATCCCTTCATTCATTATTACAAGCGCCATAATGCTCATTGTTGCAGTTGTATGGGAAAGGCTTGCTTATCCTGGCCTTTGGGAATGGAATGATGCAAAAATGGTAGGCTGGCTCTTCGGGCTGCCTGTGGAAGAATACATTTTTGCTGTGCTTATCACTATATTCGTTTTGGGGGCTTATGAGGAAATAAATCTGAGGTTAAAGAAGAAGAAAGGAAAATCATTGAGGAAAGCTTGAAATGATTGACACAACTTTGCTGGACGCCATAAAAGTGCTTGCGGACAAGGAAAGAAAGATAAAGGGGTACAAGAGGCGCATAAGGCTCAGGGGCATTGTCGCTGACAAAAAGCTGACAAGAAATGGGAACATATCCCTTATTGTGGAGAAGGATTCTGAAGAATATAGATTCACAGTCTTAAAATCGCATAAGGAGAGGTATGCGCTTGCGCACTCCTTCAGGGCAGGGAAAAGCGTCTCAATAGAGGGCATCCCTAAATTCAGGATGATAATCTGCACAAGGCTTAAGGTTGTTGATAAAGGAATAGAAAAAAACAGGCAGGCAAAGCTGATCTTGGCATGAAAATGGACAAAAAATTAAGGCTATTGGCGGGGAAAGAGCATGAAGAGCTTGAAAATGCGCTTGGTTTTACCCATTACCTTGAGACCAAGGGCTTTGAAAACTTTAAGCCTGTGAAAGTGGACCACGATAAGCTTGTGAACGCATTCCTTGATTTTAACAAGAAAAATGCGGTTTCCGCAGTTATATTCCATGACGGCATTATCCATGATCTTCCTGAATTAGCTTTGGATGAAATCGAAAATAACCTCAGGCTGCTGAAAAACAATAGGGGGATTTTTGCTTCTCCTGATGATGAGGACCTTGCAGTTAGCGTCGGGCTGTTTACAGAGGAGTATATGGCGGAATTCATGCAGGAGATAATCTTCTTTTCCGGAAAGAAAGAGGCTGTAGAACGGTTCTCTTCTGCCCTTAGCAGCTTAAGCATAAAGCATTTCCCTCCGGATCTTATTCAGAGCTTAAAAAAAAGCGGGCTGGTAGGCTATAATATGCCGAAAATAAAATTTGAAAGCCCTCTTCCTCCCGCCGAAAAGCCAAGAAAGCTCGGCAGAAATGAGCCTTGCCATTGCAGCTCGGGGATAAAATACAAAAAATGCTGCCTCGAAGCAGATATAAGGGAGGCAGGAAGCCCAAAAAAAGTATTAGATGCATATGAAATTTCGGGAGGCGGAAAAATGGAAGAGGAAAGCGAAGAAGGCTCTGAATTCTGGGAGGGAGGCTATTTTGCCGAGACAATGGGTCCCAAGGACATGGAGCAGAAAATGAGCACCTTCCATATGAAGCATGATGAGGAGATGAAATATAACTGCAAGAAATGCGATAAAAGGATTTCAGCGCACAATAAGGATTGGCATAATGGGATGTGTGATGGTTGCTTTGATAAAGCCTATTACAAGAGGGGGCAATGATTGTCACTCGTCCAGACATTAATTGATTTCCATATTGAAAATATAACAGCATTGGGTAAACTTTATATATCCAGAAAGGGAAATCAACATAGAATGTATCTGATTACAGGCAGTATCCATTTATGGGGGTAGAGCTAATATGTACTCTGATTATGAGCGCTTAATCAAGATGGACCTTAGCCAGTATGCCGGAAAATGGGTGGCTGTCTGCGATTCAAAAATCGTGGCGGCAAATTCCAGCATAAAGCAACTAATTAAGGAATCAGAAGCCAAATGCGGCAAGAAGAAGCCAGTCATTACCAAAGTTTCTTCCACTGCAAGAATTCTCTAAGATGGCCTTAAAGTACAAGTTCCACAAGGAAAAGCTAAAAGACGGCTCATCAGCCTTTAGGCCATTAGTACTTAAGATTGAGCTGAAGAAGACTGACTCCTTAAGAAGAAGGATATATTATTAAATATATCCAGTGCATAGGCATACCTAGAATGGACAAAACCAAAGAAATAATCATCGGCCTCGAAATCCACACGGAGCTGGATACAGCCACAAAGCTTTTTTGCAGCTGTCCGACAAAAGGAAGCGAGGAGCCCAATACAAGGACTTGCCCAATCTGCCTAGGCATGCCCGGCTCAAAGCCCTCCCTCAATAAAAAAGCGGTTGAATTTGCTGTAAAATTGTGCCTTGCGCTGAAATGTAACATATCTTCTGAACTTATTTTCTCAAGAAAATCATATTTTTATCCTGACCTTGCAAAAAACTACCAGATTACGCAATACGAACTGCCTCTTGGAAAAGAAGGGAAACTGGCATTAAGCTCGGGAAAAGAGATTGGGATTACAAGAGTGCATATGGAAGAGGACCCTGCGTCTTTAATCCACCCCGCAGGAATGCAGAATTCGCAGTATGTTCTTGTGGATTACAACCGCTCGGGCAACCCTTTATTGGAAATTGTCACAAAGCCTGAGCTTTCAAGCCCTGAAGAGGCCCGCGATTTCATGAAGCAGCTTATCACTGTCCTGTCATATCTTGAGATTTTCGACGAAAACAGCAGCGTAATAAAGGCTGATGCCAACATTTCAATAAAAGAGTCCGGCTTTGTAAAGGCTGAAGTGAAGAACATAACAGGCTTCAAAGAAATAGAGCGCGCATTAAACTATGAAATCCTGAGGCAGAAAAAAGACTTCAAAGAAGGCAAAAAATTAGTGCAGGAGACAAGGGCATGGGATTCTGAAAAGGGCATCACATTCACATTAAGGAAAAAAGAGACTGAAGAGGATTACGGCTATATAATTGACACGGATTTGGTTGCAACAGAGATAACACAGGGCATGATAAAGAAGATAAAAGGCGAAATGCCGGAGCTTGCCCAGGACAAGGTGAAGAGATACACTGAAAAGCATAAAATCAGCAGGGAAGATGCATTAGTCTTATCGCAGGAAAAGAAGCTGGCAGAGCTTTTTGAAAAAGTCGCTGAAAAAATAGATCCTGTTCTCGCAGCAAGGTGGATAAGAAGGGAATTAGTCAGGGTAATTAATTATAATAAAATTTCTTTGAATGGCTTAAAAATTGATGAAACTCATCTTATTGGCTTGTTGGATTTGGTTGAAAAAAAGAAAATCACGGACAGTGTTGCCCAAAAGCTTTTGGAGGAATTGATAGAAAAGCCTTTTGATGTGAAGGAAAAGGTAAAAAAAGAAAAGCTTGAGGCAGTATCGGATGCAGGAGAGCTGGAAAAATTCTGCAAAGAGGCAATAGCAGAGAACCAAAAGGCGGTAGAAGACTATAAGGCGGGGGAGGAAAGGGCATTGAACTTTATAGTTGGGCAGGTCATGAAAAAGACTAAAGGAAAGGCAACTCCGAAAGAAGTTAATGAGATTATAAAAAGCCTGATAAAATAAGATGTCAAAATCGCAAAATCCGTGGTATGTACTCGCTCAATTGGTAGCAGTATTATCTGGCGGACTTTTTGTTGCAAGTGGAGTTTATGCAGGCTTATCCATGAATTTTCTTTTCTATAATAGTGATTTAATGAAAATTAGACTAGACTTATTGAGGAACAATTACACTTATAATGAATCTATATTTAACGAAGCGTCTCGAGAAGTAGCCGAAAGCATTGTTCAGTCATTTGATTTACACAGAGTTTTGGTCTTTGGAGGTACGGCCTTTATTATATTTGCACTGGTATTTTTTTCCATTGGATGGTTTAGTGAAAGGCAGGGTAGTTGAGTTTATGGTAAGATCTTCCTCCTACTCTTCCTTCCAGTTAGAAGAAGAAACTTTTATCTTACTGTCCTGTTCAGGAAAAACTTTCAATGACTTGTAATGCGCTCCTGTCTTCTCATTATACCCTTTATGGGAGCTGTCGCAGTAAGGCAGCCTTTTGCTCTGCCCGCATGTGCAGAAGCTGTACTTCCCTCCCGCTTTCACCTCAACCTCAACTGCCGTATCGGGCAATTCCTGCTTTTCTTCCATGCTTTCACCTTCAGCTTATGTCAATCTCAAGTATCCTGCTTGCTTCTTCCTTTATTTTCTTTTCATAATCCGGCTTTGTCATTCCTTCCGGCCTTTCCTGCAGCAAGATATTCATAAGTTCCTTCACAGCATGCGTTTCATCTTCAATTCCCGCCTTAATCTGCCCCAGATGCTCCCTGATAAGCCTCTCTTCAACATCCTCGACTGATTTCATGTCAACCTTTATTTCCTCAAACTCCTTTGTGTTAAGTGCATTTGTGTTTTTCATCACAAAATAAGCTCCCTTGTCCTGCAGCACAGAAAAAAGCTCCCTGAAATCAATATCAGTCGGCTTTCCCGAAGCCAGAGTTCCGTAAAGCCTTATCAGGATTATTGTATTGATGAATTCTCTGCCCTTGACTGAGTTATTTAGCTCTTCCAAGACCTGCTCAGCGCTTTTATTCGTGCAGTCAAGCACTATCTTGTGTGTATTGTACACTTGTATCGGCTCCCATTTTGCTTTTCCATCTTCAACAATGTAAAAGCCCCCTCTTTCCAGCTTTTCAAGCTCGGAAAAAGAATTCGGGAACAAAGGCCCGGGATACGCAATCAGCCCGTAGCCTTCTATTTGCCTGTCCTCCACAATGTGGACATGGCCTCCGGCATAATAGTCAAACCCTTTTGGCAGTAAGGAGATTGGCTGTGATATTATATTTGCCATGTCTTTTGGCTTCAGCTCATCAATCCCGGAATGGAACATGAAAATTTTATAGCCTTTTTCCTTTTCCAGATGCCCTGTCTCAAGGCTCTCATAGTATCCTTTCTCAAGCCCGCCTCTTTTTCCCAAGATTCCGGTAATTTTTGCCCCTGTCTTTACATCAACAGTGAATTTCAGCCTTAATTTCTCATTTACAACTTCGCCCTTCACTACATTAACAAAAAGCCCGGCTTCTTCAAGCACATCAAGCATCGTTCTCCCTGACGGGGAATAGTCATGGCTGCCTGGGATTATGTATACCGGGATGTTATTTTCTTTCAGCTCCCTGAACTTCGAGACAACAGCCTTAAGGTTGTCTATCCTCGGCAAAGAAGTGTTGAATAAGTCTCCTGCTATAAGAATAAAGTCAACTTTCTCATGCGTGCATTTGTCCACTGCCCTTATGAAAGCCTCTGTGCTTATGTCCTTCAGCTTAGGGTCCCTCCAGCTGCCTATGTGGCAGTCAGCCATGTGTGCGAATTTCATTTTTAATACCTAATAAGCGACATGAAGTAGCATATTTCTAATTCTCTCAAGGTCTCCCAGTTCCCTATTAAAATCTTTAAACAAAGTATCCTCGAGAATTTTTTTCATGCTTGTTATAAAGGCAAGAAGTATGCGGTCTGTCTTTTCGCCCAAATCTTTTCTTATTCTGGGATACTCTTGGATAAATTGCTCTATTCTGGCAATCAAAGGAGTAATATCATCTTTAATTTTCTTGATTATTATTGATTCCTGAAATCCTCTCAGCTCAGCCACAAACCTTTGCAGGTCATCAATAATCACAGACAGAGGCACTGGGCTTTTGGCTCTGCGATAAATAACTTCGATCTCCTTCTGAAGCTTCTCATGCATCAATGACATTACTTTCTCGCTGTCTCCTAATTCGTTTGCCATATGGGCTAAATTTCTTGAAAAATATTTTCCCATCATTATGCTTTCATCTACTGCCCTAGCCAAGTTTAACCCCTCCGAATCCTTTCCTGACAGCAGCATCCGGTTTTAAGTCCTTCCTCGCAAACTCATCAAACAGAGGGATTTTCACAGGCAGCGCGAACTTGGCGAAATTGCTTGTAACAAGCGCCTCTCCCTTGTCGAGAGACGCTATATTGCGGTCATCATCGCTTAAATCCTGCGAAGCGCTTTCAATGATTGCCTGCCTCTCCGGCTTCATCTCTATCCCTAATATGATTTTAGTATTCATGTTCGCAAGAATCTGCCTTGGAATGAGGGAAGGCAGCTGCGTTATGGCAACCAATCCGACTTTGAACTTCCTTCCTTCGCGTGCAATTGTGGAAAAGATATTGTGCCCTGCCTCAAGCACTTCCTTGCCTAAAACGCGGGGCGCTTCTTCCAGAACAACAGAAATGACGGGCTTTCCATCCAGTTTTCCATTCATTTTATAGTGTCTATACTTGTTAAAAACCTCAGTTGTAATCAATGAGCCGATCAGCAGCTCTACAGCGCCTGAGAAATTTGAAGTGTCTACAATCACAATCTTCCCATTTTCAAGCTCTCGGGCAATATCAGCAACAGTGCTCTCCCCTGCTTTAAGGTCAAACACTCCATTGCACGACAGGGCATTATTTGAGAAATCAAGGTCCAGAAGATATAGAAGCCTTCTTTTGACAACAACAATGCTTTCCTGCCTGAATGCATTTTCAATGGATAATTTTTTCTCGAGTATTATTGCCTCAATCCATTTTTCCCCGTATTCCTTGTAATAAAGATGGAGTGCCTGCCTCTGCGCGTCTGAAAAGTCCACAACGCCTTCAAAATGCTGCGGCCTCAATAATTCCAGATTAATCTTCAGGCTTCTTGCCCCAGGAGGCGCATTAGAGGGAGTGTAATAGGCTATTTTTTCCCTGTTCGGATGGTCCTTAAGCCTGAAATTGTTTCTGCCGTAATATTCATCATGAGGGTCCAAAACCAGAATTCCGCAGTAATCTTCCTTTGCGGCGCTCCATAAGATGTTGGATATCAAAACACTTTTGCCTCTGCCCGTAGTGCCTGCAACAAGTATATGGTGGCTCATAACCTCTTTTCCTTCAAGGAATATGGGAACGTCCATTTCCTTGCTGCCAGACCTTAAATTGCCGATGAACAGGGGATTTTTGGGCTTTGTCAAAAAAGACAAATCTTCCTTGGTAACTTCCATTATTGGAGAAAAGAAAGCAGGCATCTGCTTGCTGACAGCAGCCTTTCCATTCTTAATGACGGCTATGCTTTTCACATTGGCGAGCATGTAATTCCTCAGCTTAGGGTCCATGAACTCAAAGTCGGTGTCATCCTCCAAGCTGTAGCCTGCAATCAGCTCGAGATTCTGCTGTGAAATCTGGCTCCCGTAAAGCAAATCAAAGACCTGCATCAGGATTTTGCTTCCGCCGGCATCAGCAACAAGAAGCTCCCCAAGCTCAAGATTCGCATTCTCCTTCTGCCTCACAAGAATCTTCCCAAACTCGCCTGAAATAACTTGCCCCTTTATCATGGAGCGGAGAATAGGGGATGATTTTATAAAGGTTTTTGAATTTCTTCATAATTCCGAGGATAAATTGGTGGTAATGACGATAGCAAGACCCAGGGAAAGATTGCATGAACAATTCGTACCAACTAAAGCTGATTCTGGTATAGTGAGGGTTGGCGAGCTCGGCTACGTAATATCTCGGTCATCTACAAATTGGGATCCAAGAGTACTTGGGAGGATAGAAAGAGTAATCGAAGGCAATCCTGTTAAGGGTATGAGAAATGTCGTCAAAATGGCTCATGGTCCTGGAGTAAAAGACAGGTTTGTGTCATACTCCGCGGTTACCAGAGAGGAAAATAAAGAAGTTCTTGAGTTATACTTAAGAGATACACTCTCTCCCAGACCGTATGGAGGTTAACATCAATTCTTCCCCTTCAATTCCATCCTCATTATCTGCTCTATCTCGTCCCTTGAGACAGCGCATCCCTGCAGCTTGACTCCCCATAAAATTCCTTCAAGCAGCATCTTTTTTGAATCTGGAATTTCAGCAATATACTGGTCAAGCATGCCCATCTCATAAGCCATTGTGACAAGCTCAACGCTCCTAATCATCCTTATGCCTTTCGTGATTTTCGAAAACTCCTTTATGCTGCCTGAGTTCATCTTCACATTTGAGTGCAGCCTGTGCTTCAGTATGTTATGCAGCCTATCGGGATTCTCGACCATGAGCCTTGTTGTCCTCTCATCAACAACAACTGCCTGGCCTTCATGATGGATGCAGGAAGCGACCGCTGAAATTTCAGCCCTCTGCACTATCGTTATGTTATTCCCAAATGCATTAAATGAATTATTGGCAAACTCAAGCATCCTGTTCGTAAGCTCGTTTATTTCCCTGCTGTCAACAATTTCAAAAGTGCCGTTGTTTATGTAATGCAGAACCTGAAGGGCTTCGAACTTGAACTTTTTTGTTGTCAGGGGCTTGTCTATTATCTCCCTCTTCACATCTGAAGTTATGTGGAAATGCCCTTTAAACCTCTCTTTCAAAGGCTCAACTATGGACAGGAGGTTGTTGAGAGTGAGGCTTATCAAAGGCCCTGTGTCAAATTCTATGGCCCTCATCTGAAGAGCCCCCTTGCAAATTCCAGCCTTGACTTCATGTCAATTATTTCCGGCATGTCCTCGCTTATGCTTGTCTTCCCGACATAGGACATGAGTTCCCACTGCGATATCCCCAGTATTTCTGCAGACCTTGCCATTGAAATGCCGTGCTCATACAGCTTGCTCCCTTTCTTAATCTGCGCCTGGCTTATCACTTCCTGGATGTAAAGCTTCAGCTTTGAGTCCACTTTGGAGATATAGTCAAACGCGTTTTTTATCGCCTTCGCGTAAGCATCGTCATCATTCCTCTCAAGGCTGCCTTTCGCTGCTGAAAGTACCCTGCTTATCTTTTCATAGTCAAACGCCTGCTGGTCCCTTTCAATGATTTTGGACATGGAGTACACAAGGATTGCGACTGAAACCGAGAATTCATCCTGAAACACAGAGGCATTATGGATGGTGTGGTTGCTCAGCTGCCTCATCTCAACCGCATCGGATTCTTCCTTAACTTCAAGGAGCTTGAGCACTATTGAAAGCACAGCCAGAATGTCATTCTTTACCTGCTCCTGCATGCATTAAAATCCGGAAAGGGCTTTTATAAAAGTTTTCTTTTTTGATTTGGTAAGGTCAACTTAAGGCCACCTGATGGCTTTTGCGAGGCAGGGTACTTGTCCTGATTAAGGCGAGGAACGGTTTTTTCTCAATAAAGGTTAAGGCAGCCGCCATTAATTTGAGGCTGAGGCAATAAACGCGTTCTGAAGCCAAGGAATGGTTTTTCTTCAATAAAAAATATCCAAGGTTCTATATGAAAATAAACAAAAAAACTGCCGAGCAAAATGGCGCCTTAAGCTGACAGTATTTGATGTTAGCAATAAATTATTTGAGAGAAAAGCGTAAAAACGGGCAATGTGAATTTTTCTGTCAGGCTGCAGTCAGTGATTTTTGCGTTTGCGGCAATCCAATTCCGGCTGGCCCTTCTGCTTGATAGTTAGCAGCCCGAGCAGAAATTGCCCTAGCTTTCTCAGGAACAATTTTTAATAGATATCCATGAATAGCATAATCAAAAGGTTTGTGGGCAAGCTGTAATGCCGGGTCAATTTTTACCCGTCCAAACTGCCCTAATGTCGGGTTCACTTCCACCCATCCGTATGGGTGCAGATGGCTCTTTGCCCACGTGTGAGGCGAATACTCTCCATCTCTAAGCGCAATTCCACTCAAGGTCATAGTGGGTACCCCAAACGATTGTGCAAGAACTGTGTATGTATTCGCTATGGCCTCGCTACCGCCCAGCTGTCTACTAATTGTAGAATGGGCATCTTTATGTCTTGTAAACTGGGTTTCTTCTATATTTCTACCTATCCAATTTAGAATTCCTGAAATGATATAAACAGGATTCCTTCTGTGCTCTGCAGGTAATCCCTTGCTAATCTCTTCAATAGCCTTTCTAAAATTTACAAAATTTTGATAATCATGTGCAGCCCCTATCATGCCTAGATCAGCTCTTAAAAATTGTTCCAGACCACTATCGGTAAGCTCCTCTTGAGTAAGTTTGGCTACCTTACTTGGGTCTATTTCCCCCCTATAAAGCCCTTTCACACGTTCGTATGGTTTTCCTGCTTCATTACCCCCTCCATTTCTACTCCCATTTGCTGCCGTGATAAGTTGTGCAAGAGATTCAAGGCCAATAGGTTCAGTGTCCGTTAATCTTATTCTCACTAATGGAGTCTTATATGGCCCAATAAAACTCACAAAAGTATCTCCGCTTTCTGCTGGAAAAACATATGTTGGAAAGCCTGTTAGCAGAAAAGGCTTTGCATCCACACCTGTTTTTTGATGCCCATCAACTTCTAATTCAGCCATCAAGCCCATTATTATACAGCTAATATATAAATATTACGTTTTAATATATTAATATACAAAAAGATATATTACTTCAAATCCTTTAAACCATGCAAAACCCATAGAGAAGATGATTATGAGCTCTAAAATGGGCTCATTTTTGGCTGCTAACTTTCATTTCAGGCAACACAAATCTATGATTGCAGCCTCACTAACCAAAATCGCAAATTATAAATACCTGCATCTTTCAAAACTTGAGAGGAGTTAAAAAAAGGTGCATGGATGATAAGCATTTTCAGGAATTTTGTGAATAAAGTTCTCAGGAGCCTGTTCAGCAAGAAAAAGCATGTGAAGCTGGGGCTATACGGCCCTCCAAACGGCGGCAAAACCACCCTCGCCAATAGAATCTGCCAGGACTGGCTGGGGGAGGACATGGGCAAAGTCTCAAACATAGCGCACGAAACCAGAGAGGTGCAGATAAAAGAGCAGATTAACATAAAAAACAGCGAAGGCAAGGAGCTCTCCTTCAATCTTGTTGACACTCCCGGCATTGCCACAAAGATAGACTTTGAGGAATTCATAAGGGCAGGATTAAAGGAAAAAGAAGCCAAGCAAAGGGCCAAAGAGGCCACAAAGGGCATCATAGATTCCATCAAATGGCTTGATGAGATGGATACAGTGATAATAGTTCTTGACGCAACAAAAGACCCTTTAAGCCAGGTCAACATTACAATAATAGGCAATTTACAGGCAAGAAACATCCCGGTCATGATTGTGGCAAACAAGATAGACTTAAGGAAGGCTTCAATAAAAAAAGTGCAGTCTGCATTCCCCCAGTATGAAGTAATAGGCATATCTGCAAAGTTCGGGAAGAACATTGACCAGTTTTATGAAGCCCTGTTCGCCATGGCAGGATAAAAAAGAGGTTTGACAAATGAGCCTAACGATACAATTTGTGCCCTACCACGAGATTGAAAGCCTTGGAAGCGCCAGAAGGGTCAAGAAGCTTATAGACATTGTTAAGGAAAACAAGATAGTGATGCTGCAGGGGCGCTTGAAGAAAGAGGAAGAAGCCGACCTGATTGCAATAACCATGGAAGAAATCGGCAGCAAATTCAAGGGCATTGAGCTTGCCGTTGTAAATCCGGAATCCAAGGACGCACACATTTTCAACAAGATAAAGAACAACTTTTTCGGCATGATACTCGGGGACAGGCAGGGCTTGACTATAATAGGGCCAGCATCCGTAGTCAAGGAAATCAAGAAGGATCCGAACAAGATTGAATTGTATACCCAGGAATCAAGAAAGAGGAAAAAATAATGCCTCACCAATGCGTTCGATGCAACAATTTCTATGATGACGGCGCTAAAGAGCTTCTTAATGGGTGCCCGTGCGGCGGCAAGCTGTTTTTTTTCATAAAAAAGGAAAACCTTGATGCGATGCAGAAAGCCTCCGAGGATTTAAGCCTTTCAGATGAGGACAAGAAGCAGATTGAGAACGACGTCTTTGACATTGTCGGCAGCGAGATAGATGCCGGCCAGCCGGTCATTCTTGATTTTGAGGCCATCAGGGTTGACAAGCCCGGAAAGTACAGGATTGACCTTGTGCAGCTTTTCAAGAAAGAGCCGGTCGTATTCCAGCTTGAGGAAGGCAAGTACATGATTGACCTTGTTGAAAGCTTTGACAGGTTCAGGAAGAAGTAGGCAAAATGCCGGAATATTTTGTAGTTGTTCCTAAGCCCAAAAGAAAGGTTACTGCCAATGATATTGCAGCCATAGATGGCATTCTTGGAGCTTTTGATTTGATAGAGTATGATTTGATTCCAAACCCATTGGACGGTTCTTCTGTCAAATTGAAAATAATCAGCACGCCTCTTTATCAGGATAAGGAAAGCAGTTTTATAGATGCTATGCGAAAAATAGGTTATCTGGCAGAGAAATCCAGGCCATAATCATTTCCCCGTCACAATCTCCACAACATCCCTGTGCTTCAGTGGATGGTCCTTGCCCACTGCTTTTTTTGTCCTTACATCAATAGCCTTGATAAAATTCTTTCCCAGATCAGTGTGCAGCTTAAACGCAAAATCAAGTGCTGTTGTTTTTCCGGGCAATAAGAAGCAGTCAGGCAGCCTCCTTCCTTCGGAATCCTCAAGCTTTGAAACGCCCCCGGGAAATATGGCTATCATTCCCAATAAATTAAAAACAGCCCTGTCAAGAACATCCTGCACCCCTGTTGAGCCGTATTTTTCAAGAATATTTTTTCGAATGAATTCCAGCGCATTTTTTTGTTTTTCATTGAGTTTTGAAACATCTTTCATTGTAAACTCTTTTTCCCCTGGAATGTAATCTATAATGCCTGCTCTTGCCGCCCCCTTCAGCGCCAATTCAGATTCTGCAGAGCACGCCACCATCATATGGCTTGGAAATTCCTTCTTCAGCCTTTCAAAATTCGCCTGCGCCGTAGGAATGTCAATCTTGTTGCACGCAATTATCATGGGCTTTGTTATTTTTCTCAATTCCGTGGCAATTTGCTTCAATATTTCCCTGTCCCATTTCATTATGTCGGCAGGAAGGTTGAGCTTTGCAATCACGCCTTTTGCGATGTCTTCTGTAACTCCTAATCCGGTAAGGTGCGAAGCTACTGCCTTGTATGCCTGCGCATGCTCCTGGTTCACTTTTCTCGCAAACTTGTCCCATCCTTTCTCAATAAGCCTTAAAAACCACATATCGAGCTCAAATTCCAGAAAAACAATGTCTTTGGCAGGATCGTGGCTTCCTGCTTCCACGGACTCTCCTTTCTCATTTGTGCTGCCCGAGCAGTCTATTATGTGCACAAGCGCATTTCCCTGGCTTAAATCATCTAGAAACTGGTTTCCCATGCCCTTGCCTTCATGCGCTCCGGGGACTAAGCCAGCCACATCCAGCAAGTCTATAGGGACAAACCTCCTGCTGTGGATGCAATACCCGAATCTTGGATTGCATGTCGTGTTAAACTCTTTGTCAGCGCATTCAACTTTTACAAAGCCTGTCCCGTGATTGGGCTTTATTGTAGTGAAAGGGTAATTTGCAATGTCCACCTCTGCAAGGGTCATTGCCTTGAAGAACGTGCTTTTTCCAGCGCTTGGCTTTCCAACTATGCCGATTAGCATATAAAGGAGAAACAGAAGTCTGTATTAATTGTTTTTGGTTTAATGGTGTTATAGACCTGTGGGAACAATTCGATACACACTGCCAACTAAAACAGGATTATACCTGCTTCCATTCTTATCATATTTGCTTGCGGCTCTCGCATGCCCTGCAAGCGCCTCTTCTGGCGTTTCAAAGAATTCCATATCTTCTAGAAGTTTATGGTCATGCCCTGCATCTGGATGGACCATTACATCCATACTAAAGCCATGATGCATGGGCTTAGTCTGGATTAAAACTTTTCCTGTGGGAGAGTTATTTGAAAGAACTACATTAACCAGGCCGTCTCCTCCGAATGTTGCCTTAACTACTTCAGAATCCATATTCTTAAGGAAAATCACTTCTTTTATAAAAGTTGTTATTGTAATCATTAGAAAGTAGGAAATAGATAATTTCTGATATACTTTTTCCCATACCAGTATACAAAATAGAAATATTTAAATATACCAATCTCAATATTGCCAATATGAGTGGCCACAGAGAGCCTGTAGGTGAAGTGCCGGAAACCAGGATAAAGTACAAGGACGTGTTTTCTCTTAAAAATCTCTATATAATGATGCACGAGCTTCTCATGGAAGAAGGATGGGTTGGGCTTGGCACAGGCGGTAATGTAAAAGGCTATGAAATGCATGCAGATATAGAAACCCTATACTCAGAAAATGTCTACCAGAAAGGCGTCCATTCAGGCGGAAAGGAGATGTGGGTATGGTGGCGCACCCACAAAATCGGCATAGGGGAATTCAGCGGCTATTTTGAGAAAAGGATGGATATAGACTGGCACCTCTCTTACGGCCAGGATGTTGAAGCGATTCATCAGGGCAAAAAAGTCAAGGTGCAGTCCGGCGAATTGGAGATGTTTTTCCGCGGAGAGATATTAGGAGACAAGGACGGGACATGGGGCCGCCACCCGGTCCTCAAGCATTTTCAGGACATTTATGAAAAAAGGATAATGTCCCAGGACATAGACAAAATGGAGAAAGACTTATGGAGAGACATATACAGGATTTCATCAAAGATGAAAGCCTTCTTAAACATGAGAACGTTCCTCCCAATCTCAAAAGAGTTCCATCCAATGCTCTATGGTGCGGAAGGGGAGTTTTAGATATATAAATCATGAGATGTGTGGGATATTATAATCTAATAATCATTCTGCTAATAAGTAGGTACTTTAGAAACATTTAAGATTTAGTGGGTATTCCCCAGTCTATGCCATTACTTGCCATAAGGGAGACTGGACCGAGTTTTAAGCCGGGAGATTTTGTGTTGCATGTTGCCATAGAGAATATGGGCGAGGGTGTTGAAATAATGCCTTGGTCTCCTGAGCCGGGTGTCTATACATTTGAAACACGAGCATATCCTACAACAGAAGATAGCACTCCGGAAGTTCGTCTTCATTTTGATTCATCCCGCCCGGAGATACTTTCAAAAGGTCAGATTGAACAATTGAGGGATTCTGATAAAGGTATAGCCGAGATACTTGAAAGAGTTGAAAACGGAAACTTGCCCGGCACGATGCAGGCGATTACTTTTATGGGCAGATATGTGGGTCGTGGATAATTCGTAATTATGCTGTTTTTGAGAGTAAATAAATGGTTTTAACATAAACTTTTATAAATGGGCAATTTTTCTTTTGTTGGTATACGCCTCCGTAGCATACACGAAAGCAGGCTTTCGGTCGCTACGTAGGCTTTGCCTCCGTAGCATAGTAGCTATTGCGGCAGACTTGTACCTATTGCAAGTTATCTGCAGGTCGAGGGTGCAACTCCCTTCGGAGGCTTATTTATGCTTATTGAATCGGATAGATTTTTATACTCTTTAATAGTAGCTACATAAAATGGACCCGCCATATCAGTCAGGAATTAAAAATATTCAAGTTTACGATCCAGTGCCAGATGGCCTTGCAAAATCATTAGACTCTCTTCGAAAACATGGTTCTGCATTCGCTGTTGATGTTAGGGATGAAATGTTTAGAAGGTTTCTCGATTTTCCCATTGGAAACGTTACTATGTCGACTTTTCTGTTCGATCCAGCTAAAGGATATTTTGTGCAAAATCCCGAGATTGTGGCAGTTACTTTCGCCAATGGCAAATTACACAGAGAGTACAACTGGGAGAGGTATAATTGCAGCTGGAAAACTGATCAGAAGCCACACATCATGAGTATCAAACACAGCGAAAGAATCCAGACTGCTTTAATGCGGGAATTGATGAAAATTGAGCCTTTATTGCAATCGGAGGGATTTTTTTATAGGTTAGCCAGACGAAGCAAACAGCCTGAAGAAAGAACATTCCGTATAGATTCTCCTGAATTGGAAGGCATACTTTATTGATTGTTAATATACTTATAGGTTATTTTTGTGAGTAAGCTTTTTATAATAGGTGCTGATACAAGAATATTTTAAGATGGCAGACAAAATAAAGGAAAAATACGCGGAATTGGGGAAAAAATATAGCCTCCCGAAATTCGGCGAGCTTGACAGCGCCTTTGAAATTTCCGGCATTGAGGACGGCAAGGTCTTTTTGCTGAGAAAGGCAATAGGCAAGATAGCCGAGAAAGTGGATTATTATTCAGGGCTGCTGGAGCATTTCATGCAACCTGACCCCTCTTCCCTGTCAGGGATGCACGAACTGAAGTTCTTTTCAGAAGAGGAGAAGCTGAAGGTGTATTCTGTCTTTAAAAGGCTCATAAAGCTCAACAGGAGCGCGATTGAAGCGGACCTTTCACAGGATGAGAGGAAAGAGGCGGAATACATTAGCCTCTCGCTTGACGAATGGAAAAAGCTCCGTGAAGAGCTTATCCCAATTGTAAAAAAGATAAGGGAAAGCTGGGACAAGGATTCTGAAATGGAAGAAAAGCTGGGATACTTTGGCTAAAATGAACATAATAATATTCGGCCCCAACGGCTCGGGAAAAGGCACGCAGGGGGACATGCTCCAGAAAAAGTACAGCGTGGAGCACATTGAGTCTGGAGTGCTTTTCAGGGAAAACATAGAAAAGAAGACTGAGCTTGGGAAAAAAGCGCAGGAGTATGTCTCCAAAGGCGACCTAGTCCCTGATGAGATAACCATCCCTATGATACTGAACAGGCTAAAGGAATGCAAAAAAGGCTGGCTTCTGGACGGTTTTCCACGCTCTCCTTTGCAGGCAGAAAAGCTCCTTGAGGCGCTGGACAGGGAAAAGATGAAGCTGGATTATATTGTGGAAATAAAGCTTGACAGGGAAACAGCAAAGAAAAGGATTATGGGAAGGCGCCTTTGCGAAAAGAACAACAACCACACCAACAATGTGAATATGCCGAAAATCCTACCAAAAAGGCTTCATGACGGCAGCATTGTGTGCAGGATTTGCTCCAGCCCGCTGAAAACAAGGCCTGACGACCAGGATGAGGCTGCAATAAACAAGAGGCATGGTATTTATTTTGATGAAAAAAGCGGCACAATGGCTGCAATAAGGATAATCAAAGGAAAGTCAGGGAATAAAGGCACAAAATACGTTCAGCTTGACGGCTCAAAAGCCATTGATGAAGTCAATGAAGAGATGCTCAGCAAGCTTTCAGGCAAATAGATTTTCTATAAAGACAGTTGCATAGCATCCCTTGGGCAGGGCAAAGTTTATCCTCGCCTTTTTCTTTCCTGAATTAAGTTCATCATCTCCATAATCCGTGATTCTGAACCCGTCAGTCCCTATTACGGCAAGCCTCTGGTCACCCTCTTGGCTCCCATCTGGAAATTCTCTCAGTATGAAGTCTCTGAACCCTGTTTTCTCGCTGGACATTATATTTTCAACTATAGCTTCTATCTCATCTTCCTCGATTTCAGTGCCGAAGCCGACAATAGGCAATTTTTTGTCTTTTATTTTTGATAAGTCAAAATCATTGAATTTTATGTATTGCCTTAAAGCTTCATTGAAGATATAAGACTGGTATGCATGGATATAAAACCTGAAAAGCTTGATGGGGATTTTCCTCAAAGCCCCTGTAAAATCATTGCCTTCTTTTCTGAGATGCTCTGCAACTTTTTCAAAATGCCTGCCTTTTCCCCTAATTACCATCTCAGCCGCTTTTTTAAAGTCCTTCTTTATTATTGCCCTCCCAATTTCAACATTGTCCTTCCCGAACCTCTGCTCCCCGAAGAAGTTAGGCATCAGGATTTTTTTGAATTCGGTTTTTTTTAATTTTTCAGCCTCTTCACTGCTTAAATTCCTGATTATGATAAAAAACTCATTGCCCCAGTTGCTTCCGATATAAACTTCTTTATTCCCATTGCCGGCATGCGTGACTTCTATGTTTTCCAGCTTCAAATCCTCGAACTTTTCAATGTCTTTCCTTGAAATCCCATAAACGGAGATTACCTGCTCAGTGACCGCATTCCTGTCCTTGTTTCCCGAGAAACCTATCCTGTCCGCATCTATCCCTGCCGCTTTCGCAACCTGCCTTATCGCATCCATAGAATTATGGCCTTTCTTTTTCAGAAGGAAATAGAAATATTTTCCGCTCTTGTCCAGATTAAGGTTGTTGACTTCCTGCACTGCAAAGTCCTCAGGCTGCTGCTTTAGCTTGTACATGAAGAAAATGAAGAAGTTTGATTATATAAATTCAACTGAAGGGGTGGGTATTCTTGTTGACTTTTTGCTGGTAATTTCCCATCTTGATGGCCCATCCGTACTCAAGCCCAACAATCATTTTTCTCCCAGATACAAGTCCGTACAATTCCTTATAATCGCTGCTGACCACAGGAAGACCGGAAAATCCTGGCTGTACAGAACCCTTAAAAACAAAAAATTCTGCAGGATTGACTCCAAAAGCTTTTGCATATGAGTCATTCTCTAAGGACACCTCAAGCGCTTCTGCACTATTTCCTACTGGCCTTATTATTTTAAGTTGCGTTCCGGCTTTTAGCCTTGAGATATCTTTAATTTCCAATGAGCACGGAGGGAAGTATTCCAACATTTCGCCGGGCAATGAGAAAAGGTTCGTGTCGCTGCTTTCCATTTCTGAATGCGGGCGCAGCACGAAAAAGCCCATCTTTCTGAGCTGAGTGACCCTTTCTCCGATGTTATCTACCAAATCTTTAGCGGCAAGGTAATTATTTCCCTGCACAAAAGGATTCCGTAAAAATGTCATTCTGCCCCTAAGCCCATCATACTGTACTTTTTCTCGTGAAGTGCCGAAATAGCCATGGGAAGATACCTCATTCCCATTAACCACATGGTAAGGTGAAACAAAAACCGCACCCGGCAAGACAACACCATAACCTATGTTTTCCCAATAGAATATTCTTTTGTCTCTTTCAAAGATGTTAAGGGTGACAGTGAGGTGTATTGAATCGGCAACAGCCTCAAGATTGTTTCTTTTTGGTTCAGTTCTTTGCTCCCTGCCCCAAATAAATCTGTCAGGCTTTACGGGCACATTTTCGCGCAATTTCAAAGACGAGCATCCCGTCAATAGTGCCGCTGCTGCCAATAAGAATTGGCGACGTTTCATAGAAAATCAAAATAAGAGGGAGTTTATAAATTTTTTTTAATTTTATAGTAGTAATTACTTGCTTACCATCTTTATCATCTCAACCATCCTTGCCGAGAAGCCCCACTCATTGTCATACCATGTGCACACTTTCACAAGCCTTCCGATGACTTTTGTGAGCTTGGAATCAAAGATTGAGGAGTGCGCATTGCCTATTATATCCGAAGAAACCAGTTCTTCTTCAGAATATTCGAGTATTCCTTTCAAATATGTATCTGCAGCTTTCTTGACAGCAGCATTCACTTTTTCAACTGAAACTTCTTTCTTTGCTATGAAAACAAAGTCTGTCAAAGAGCCGCACGGTGTTGGAACGCGTACAGCCATCCCGTCTGCTTTTCCGCTTAAAGAAGGCACGACATCTCCAAGCGCTTTTGCAGCGCCTGTGCTTGTAGGTATTATGTTTACTGCAGCTGCCCTTGCCCTCCTTAAATCTTTGTGCGGCAGATCCAGTATGTTCTGGTCGTTGGTATAGCTGTGTATCGTAGTCATAAATCCGGATTCAATGCCAAATTCCTTTTCCATGACATCCACAACCGGGACAAGGCTGTTTGTGGTGCATGAAGCATTCGAAATAATGATTTTGCCCTTCGCCTTTGAGTCATTGCTTCCGCGAACAACCGTCTGTATGTCTCCGCCTTTTCCGGGGGCAGAAAGCAAAACCCTTTTCGCTCCTGCCTTGATGTGCTTCTGGCAGTCTTCCTCTTTTGTAAATCTCCCTGTGCTTTCAACAACAACATCAACCTTAAGCTTTGCCCAAGGCAGCTTTTCAGGCTCTTTCTCAGCCAAAACAAGCACTTTCTTTCCATTAACAGAAATAAAGCCCTCGCCAGCCTCAATCTTGGCATCAAAAATCCCATGCACAGAATCATACTTCAACAAGTGAGCCAGAGTCTTGGAATCTGTCAAATCATTCACTGCAACAATATTGATATCTTTCTCCTTAAAGCCCTGCCTGAAAACAATCCTTCCTATGCGCCCGAAGCCGTTGATTGCGACATTTACCATGTTTCCACCTTCTTTGAGCTAAAAAATATTCTTCAGGAAGCAGTACAAAAATCCATTGTTTAAAAAATTATTGAATTTCAGAAGAAAATAAAGCCAAGAAAAAGAAAAATAAAAAAATTGAGCAATTACTTGCTCTTTGTTATGTCCCAGATCGCCCTCAAAGCCACGATTGCGGCTCCTGGAGCAACGAAAACAACTACTCCGTTAAGGAAAGTTGGGACTATTGTGCCTACTGCCGGTATCTCGCTAAGTATTGCGCTTAGTGAGGAAGCGCCGACAACAAAGGCAATTCCTGCAACAAGGAATGAGTTAACTTCTTTGTCAACCACATTAAGCAGCCCTACTACAATGCCTAATGCTCCTAAAATAAGCACTGTGGTTGTGCTTAGTGCCCCTGCCCATACAGAAGCAATTACTGCTATAACAAGGCCTGCATAGAAAGCCCATACTCCTACTTGGTCCATTTTCATCATTGTTCATTACACCCCCTATTTTAGGTTTTAATTCAATATAAAAATAAATTTCAGCTTATAAATATTGCGAAAGTGTTTATATACTGGTTTTTATCATTCGGTGCTTCAAAAACTGGTTATTTTAGGGTTTGAAGAAACCGCTTCAGCGGCAAAGTGTTAGCTATATTTTTGCCTTCAGCCCACCCTCTCCTTGCGGTTGCAATCCCAAATTTAATGTTTGAAAGCTGCTCTGCTGAATGTGCATCTGTGCTTATCACTAATTTGACGCCTACCTTTACAGCAACACGCACATTCACATCATTCAAATCAAGCCTTTCAGGGGAAGAATTTATTTCAAGCAGGGTTTTTGTTTCTTTTGCCTTATCAAAAATCTTTGCCATATCAATATCATAAGGCGGCCTCTCATTTATTTTCCTGCCCGTAGGATGCCCTATGATGTCAACATGCTCACTTTCCATAGCTTTGACGAGCCTTTCAGTCATCTTATCCTTGGGATTTTTCAGCCCTGAATGGACAGATGCAACAACAACATCCATTCCTTTAAGGGCGGAATTGGGCATATCTAATCTTCCGGCAGAAGTTATATTTACTTCAGTGCCTTTCAGCACTGTTATTCCTTCCATCTTTTTATTCAGTTTGTCAATCTCTTTCCATTGCTGCCTTATTCTCTTCTCGTCCAAAGCTCCTGCAATCTCAAGTCCGCCTGAATGGTCAGTTACGCAGATATATTCATGCCCTAATGCTTTTGCAGCCAATGCCATCTCTTCAATTGAATTTGCGCCATCACTCCATACAGAATGCATTTGTAAATCTCCTTTAATATCCCTGTAGCCTACAATCTTCGGCAGCTTTCCTTTCATTGCCACATCAATCTCGCCTTCATCTTCCCTCAGCTCAGGCTCTATATAAGGCAGCTCAAGTTTCTTGTAACAGTCCTTTTCTGTTTTTGAAGCGAGCAGCTTGTTCGTTTTCTTGTCAAAAACGCCATACTCAGAAAGCTTCATTCCTTTTTTTATCGCAATCTTCCTTAGTTCTATATTATGCTGCTGGCTGCCTGTAAAATACAGCAAAGCGGAGCCCCATAACTTATCCCCAATAACTCTTAAATCTACTTGAATCCCGTCTTCAAGAATTATTGAGCTTTTTGTATCCCCTTTAGCAAGTATTTTTGATATATTCTGAAGTGAAGTGAAAAAATCCATTATCTTCCCCGGATTCTTGGAAGAAACAAGGATATCAATGTCGCCTATAGTCTCTTTCATTCTCCTTAAGGAGCCCGCAACCTCAATGTTTTGAATTTCTTTCAATGCCAAAAGCTTTTCTTTAATGTTTCCGGCAGCTATAAGCGCCTGCCCGAGAAGGTGCCTTTCTCCTGTATGCTTTGCAAATTCAATTCCTTTCAGGATGTTCTGCTCAACCTTCTCCCCAAGCCCTTCAATACTCCTTATTTTTCCTTCTTTAGCTGCCTTCTCAAGCTCTTTTATGTTTTTGACATTAAGCTGCCTGTAGAGCTTCATTATTGTTTTTGGGCCAAGGCCTGAAATCCTGTCCAGCTCTTCCAAATTCACAGGCACTTCTTTCTTCAGTTGTCCAAGATACGCCAGCTTCCCTGTATCCAGAAATTCAGTTACTTTCTCAGTTATTGCCTTTCCCACTCCCGGGATTTCACCAAGCCTGCCCTGCCTCTTTATCTCTTCAATATCCTCGCTCAGTCCTTCAATGACCAAAGCAGCTTTCCTGTATGCCCTTATCTTGAATACAATATCGTCTTTAATTTCAAGATAGTCAGCAATCCTGTTCAGCAAGGCAGAGACTTCGTGGTTTTTCATCGTTTTTGATTTGTTTTGGGATTATTTAATCTTTTCTCAGAAAAATTGAAATCATTTAGTAATGGTAAAAATTATAAAGCCAATGTTTAAAGAGCATATCCTATTACGATGGGATTGGTTCACAAATATGATTCCGCTCAGGCGGCTGAATATTGCATAAGCAGGGGGCATTTTCTTAGATCAGCTGGCTTAGCTGCTTTAGGGATGGCTGTGTTTCCAGATAACACTCTGGAGTCTTTTGCTTCCAGCAAACCAAAATATGTAAAAATGGTAAGCAATGGCAGCGTAGGAGTGCAATTCTATAGCAAAAGAATTAGCGATAACTATGCAAAACAATTCGACTGGGCAAAAGACGTGGATAAGAAAGGCTCAAAGCTTGGCAGGGGGTCAGGAAGCTATGCAGATATGGGAAATGCGGCCGGAAAGCCCGACAATAAAGAAATAGCGCTGGGTTTTGGAGGCTACATTAAAGCTGAATTTGAAGGACCCATAATTGTAAAAGGGATTCCCGGACAGTTTGATCTGGCAGTAAGGAAAGGGAACAGCCACCTTGAAAATTTTTTAGTTGCGCTTGGAATTAAGCCTAATGCAGAATATCCGGATGGATTTAGGGAAGTGGGAATTTTCAGGAGAAGCCTTGATTTTTATTATAGTTCGCCAATGTCACAAAGCGCAGAACATCCTCTGCCCATGGAATTTAAAGACTCGAGAGACATTATTTTCATAAGATGCAGGCCGGATTTGAAAGGAATTTATTATTCTGTGCTGGTCATGGACATAGAAAATGAGGGTAAAGGCCACGCATTCCAGAATTCTCCCAATGCTGGGCCCGAAATAGATGCGATAGGCGCCAATTTGCATCGCAGGTTATCCATCTAGATTTTTCCAAAACCTTAATATAACCGCTGTTCTTTGATTCCATAATGCAACTCTGGCTCGACTTGCTCATTGTATTCATTCTCGGCCTGATAACAGCATTAGCCACAGGCCTTGGGGCGCTGCCTTTCTTCTTTGTAAAGCAATTGAAGCCTAAATGGAACAGCTGGCTTTACGGAAGCGCAATAGGGATAATGCTTTCTGCCTCCATAATAGGCCTCATTCCGGAAGGGATAAAGGTAGGCGGCTCCGGGCAGTATTCATTCCTCAGCTTTCAGGTGTCAAGGGCGGTTGCGGAAGTTTCCCTTGGGATTTTGATAGGCCTTATTTTCATTATCCTTGCCAATAGGCTTCTTCCCTCCCATAACCACTACTACAAATCCCTTATAGGCTATGATTCCAAAGCCCTTTTCATAACCATAAGCACATTGACGATCCACAGCTTTCCCGAGGGCTTTGCAGTCGGCACAGCCTATGCTGGCGATTTCAGGCTTGCCCTTCTGATATTCATCGCAATCTCAGTCCACAACATTCCCGAAGGGGTTTCTGTCTCAATTCCGTTGGCAGCTAAAGGCGCTTCAAAGTGGAAGATGGTGTGGCTCTCTGTTTTCACTTCACTGCCCCAGCCAATAGGTGCAGTAATCGCTTTCCTACTTGTGCAATGGATACACCCTCTGCTGCCCATATCCTTCGGCTTCGCTGCAGGAGCTATGATAACAATGGTTGCATGGAACATGATACCTGAAACATGGAAGCTGAATCACAGGTGGCATTCAGCCTCGGGCTTTCTTGCCGGTTTTATGCTGATGTGGCTGATGATATTGTATATCTAAAAAAAATCCTTCAGGCTTTTGCTCCCATTTAAAAATTTTTCAGCCTTCTCCAAAATGCTTTTGGAATTTTTAAAAGTTAATCTTTCCAAAGCTTCCCTGTAAGCCAGCCATTCAAAGCCTATGTGCTCAAATGAAATCTTAACTTCTTTTTCTTCTGTCCTTGCAATGAAAAAAACAACTTCCTTGCTAAAAGCCTTGCCTTCAAACTTGTAGAAATAATGGATGCTTTCCCTGAAAACCGGCAGGATTTCAATCTTTCCAATGCCGGCCTCTTCTTTCACTTCTCTTTTGGCAGTATCCTTTTCGCTTTCTCCTGCTTCAATATGCCCTTTGGGAAAATCCCAATGGCCGCCTTCATAGTGCAATAATAAGTAAAGCCTTTCCCTGTCCTGCCTGTACAGGACAGCGCCTGCGCTCTTTTCTTTCTCCATTTTCAATGTAAAAAAGGCATTTTAAATAAAGTTTATCTTTATACAAAGTAAAGTTTTCATGTTTCAGCCGCACGCCACCACAAAGGCGGCTGATTCGGCATCCCGGATGGAGCAACCCCTGCCTCATCAGCGCCGGTGTGGCGTGCGGCGAAGCAGGGATTCCAAAGGAATGCCGAGCAGGTTTTCGCAGAAAACCGTCGCACCGCCATAGCCGGTGCTTTATATCTCAATAAAGTTTCCAACATTCCGCTTTCATTTATATAATTTATATATTTATTAAGCCCTGTATCCTGAAAAAAAGCAAAGATTTATATATTAGTATTCCTAAGGAAGGTTATAAGTCCCTAGTAAGGAATGGCAGTTTCTGGGCTTAATTGAAGCGAAAGAGGCATTCCTTGATATGTCCATCTGATTGGGCTAAAAGAGGGGGGTGTAGGTTGAAAAAGAGCCAAAATAGGCTGTATTATTCAATTTGCGCCAAAAATAACATTTAAAAGAAAACAACGAGGTAAAAAGGCAAAATGAAGGTAACAAACACAAAAATTTTTGAGACAGTAAAGGAAGTTATTGGGGAAGATTCTGTGAAGATAGTTGAGTTCATAAAGGACAAGAAAAACATCTCTGATTTCAAGATAGCGGAGAAGACTTCTACGGACATTCACCAGACAAGGAACATTCTGTACAGGCTTTACAACCACAACCTTGTCACTTACTACAGGAAGAAAGACAGGCAGAAAGGATGGTACATAAGCTACTGGACTTTCAACAGGAAGAGGGTCAAGGACATCATGTCCAACCTCAAGGAAGAGAAGCTCCAGAGGTATGGAGACAGGCTTAAGAATGAAGAGGCAAATAAAGACTTGTTTTATATGTGCCCTAATGCATGTGTCCGTGTTAATTTTGACAAGGCGACTGACCTTGAATTCAGGTGCCCTGAATGCGGAAACATACTTAACCATCAGGATAACACAAAGACAATTGATTTCCT
>JAGVYR010000039.1 GCA_018303185.1 Candidatus Woesearchaeota archaeon
GAACGGAACCCTGAACTACACAGGCGAGAGGTACAATGAAAGCCTGGATGCGGGAAATTCCACCATTGCAGAGATGGGAGCAGAAGGCTTCTCCTGCCTCACGATAAAAGCGCCGGGAACGTATTGGTATTCAGAAAACCTCGCCAAGGACTTCGGCATCAACATCCCTAAGGATGAGTACAGGCTCTGCCTCCGCAAGATTGCGGGCGAGCCCTTCCCAAACTATGACGGACTAATAGATTTCCCTGACAAGAAGATAACCCTTGGAAAAATAGCAAACTACCTCCGCCAGATATTCAGGAACGGAAAACTGTTGGCATTGAGGATGCTCCCTGCATATGAAGGGCACGACAAGGATTCATTGGCAGATATGAAGCTTGATGAAGGCTTTGAAAAAATCCAGACAATCTCATTATCCTTGAACAGGACCAAAACTGATTTTAACGGAAAAGTGGCAGTCCTGCGCTCCGGAAATTTTGAAATAACAGAAGAAGGCTCAGAAAAGTGGCAGTCCTGCGCTCCGGAAATTTTGAAATAACAGAAGAAGGCTCAGCAAGATTCTTAAAAATAAGGAGGGACATAATCTTTCCGGATGTGTGGGAATTTGCCAATTCAAGCATACATCAGCCGAACCTTTCAGCTACCAATGGAATCTTGATCCAGAGGGGGAAAAACAGGGTGATTGCAGTAACACCGGGCTCTGAGCAGCAGGAAAAGGCGGAAGAATTCCTTGAAAACTACTGGAACAGGAATCAGGGAGAGACTTTGGCGGATTTTTTGGAATCTGAAGCATATAGATAACGCCCCTTAAAACAAAACTTTAAATACCATTTTTCATTCTCAGTCCATATGGAGACGAATAATGAAATCTATGATACGGTAATAATAGGGGCAGGAGTTGTCGGCCTTGCCACTGCCATGTATGCAGGCCGGTTGAACCTGAAGACCATTGTTCTCGGCACGACATCAGGCAATGAGCTCCCTGTTGGCGGCGTTATAACCCTGACTGACACAGTGGAGAACTACCCCGGTTTCATCCATCTGACAGGAGTCGAGCTCGCCCAAAAGCTGGAGGAGCACGCCAGGCAGTACAATGCAGAGATAATCGAGGAAAAAGCGGAGAGCATTTCAAGGAACAGCGAAAAGGAGTGCTTTCTTGTGAAGACCAAAAAGAACGAGTACCATTCAAAAACCATAATTTTCGCAACAGGGGCAAGATGGCGCGAGCTTACAATGAAAGGCGCACAGGAGTTCAAAAATAAAGGCGTGCATTACTGCGCCCTGTGCGACGGCGCTTTGTTCGGCGGCAAGAGCGTATGCGTTGTTGGCGGCTCTGACACTGCAGCAAAGGAAGCCATACTTCTTGCGCAGCATGCAGGAAAAGTCTACATAATATACAGGGGCGAGAAAATAAGGCCGGAGCCCTATAACGTAAAGCTCATAGAAAAAAACCCTAAGATAGCGGTAATAACAAACACCAACATAACTGAAATCAAGGGGGATAAGATGGTCAAAAGCGTCGTGCTTGACCGCGAATATAAAGGAAAAACAGAGCTTGCCATGGACGGCATATTCGGAGCGATAGGACACATCCCTCTTTCAGACCTTGCAGCAAAGATAGGCGTGAAAATCAACGATAAGAAGGAAATAATCATAGACCGGGATTCAAGGACAAACATTCCGGGCATTTTTGCAGCAGGCGATGTTGTGGACTCGGGCTTCAAGCAGGCAATAACGGGTGTAGGAGAAGGGGTTGTAGCATCGCACAGCGCCTACCAGTACATAAACCAGAACGAGTTCATCTGCTTTTTTGATGATGAATCATACAAGAAGAACGGGGCGTAAAATGGCATTCTCAAAATCATTCCCAAGGGCAAGCAAAACCTCTCCTTACGCGCAGTGGGAAGAAATCTCGCTGACAGCAGAAGAGGAAAAGGCAGCTGAAAAAGAGTGCAAAGAAGAAAATTTAAGGCAGATGAAGGAATGCATTGAAGATGCAAAATTAATTATGAAGGAAAAAGGCCTCAAGGACTACCAGACCGACCTTATCCACATGGCAATTTCCTTGTTTGAAAAAAGGGCTTCCCATTCAATATACTGGAAGGAAAGCAAAGCCAAGGAAAAATTTGATGAGAAGTTCAAAGACTAGCTTCTGTATATTTTCCTGAGCCATGCCCTCTTAAGAAAAGGAAGGGTCAATGTTGACAGGTAAAACCCTATTGAAGGCACAAGGGCACTGAACCACGGCTTTGGTATTTCAATCATCATTAGAAATACGGCAATTACGAAATAAGTCATGATTGCTATCGAAGCCCTTCTTGTCCTGCTGAGCTCCCATGCCTTGTCGGCTTCAACTCTTTTGTTCCTTTCTTTGATGGATTCCAGCTCTTCTTTCATCGTCAGGTTAGGGCGCCGTATGCCTCGGTGGTTTTTTGATAGTATTATTTCTGAACCAATATATATTATTTACTGAAGAAAAACCATCCCTATGGAATCAGAACACTTTCCCTGCCTCGGCAGAAACAATGAGGCGGCCATAACCTGACTTTATGAAATTTCTCAGCTTTTCCTGTGCCCAACATGCATCATGCTCTCATCAGGGCCGTAGGTCATGGATATGACGGAAGCGACAAACATCAGCGTGAAAAATAGTGCAAAGGCAAAGCTCCATTTCCTTGAGAAATTGTCAATATAATATACCGATATAAGGAATCCTGCGATTGCGGCAATCATGAATCCGCCTGAAAGGTGAGCCACACCGGGCCCTTTAGCATTAGGTTTTGCCATGTTATCCCTCTTTTTTAGCATTTTATTGCTTGAGCATTATTTAAACTTTGCCTCTGACAGCATGAAATCCTCTACCTTTGCCTTTTCCCTGCTCTCCCTGTGCTTCCTGAGCATGCCGTTTAACTTATCAGCAAGTATCTGCTTCAATTCCCCTGAAAGCATCTTCCCCGACGTATAGTCTTCATAAATATTCCTGAGCCTGCCGTCATCTTCCTCAAAGAAAGTGAGCCATTGGTAGGAAACATCAATGTCCGGATTCCCGCCGTGCTTCCTGTGCTCCTCAACAGTATCTTTGCCGCCGGAAAATGCGTGCTTCATTATCTTCTTCCTCACGGTTTTCTCATCATCTATTGCATATATTGTAGTCTCTTCGGCAGAGCTTGACATCTTTCCGTCCTGCTGCATCCCCCCGAGGCCCGGCAGGAACCTGCACTGTATGGAAGCCGGCTTGTAAAACCCGATTTTAGGGATAACATCCCTTGAAACCCTGAAGTGCGGGTCCTGGTCAATCGCATGCGGTATCAAACAGGGCATTTTTTTCTTTTTCAGTATGCAGGGCAAAAAGGCAGGAACAGCCTGCATTGCCGTATAGAATATGCCCCCTATATTGGTTTCATTCCCAAACCCGAAAGCTGCCTTTGTTGTGGAGAATGTTATCCTTTTTGCGACCTTCATAGCTTCCTTGTACATCAGCCCTGCGTGTACGCTGTCCACAATGAAGTGCGTTTTCTTCGGATCAAAGCCTACAGCAGCCACGTCAAGCATGTTTTCATGCAGGTATTCCTGGGCCTTGTCCCATTCAAGGTTCTGTTTGAACAGGAATTTCTCCTCATCAGGGAACTGGAAATACAATTCAACGCCAAACTTGTCCTGCAGCCATTTCGTGAACATCCAGGGAACAAGATGGCCTATATGCACATGGCCTGAAGGCGCCCTTCCTGTGTACAGGAAAAAAGGATTGCCTTTCTCGTATTCATCGAGGATGAACTTCATGTCCCTGTGAGCGAAAAAAATCTTCCTCCGCAAAAAATGATGCAACTTTCCTGTGTGCTTCTCAATCCTTTTCAAAAGCGGGTCGTCAAGCTTCTCAACGCCGAAATCCTTTATGAGCTTGTCATAGTCAATATTGCCCCTGACTTCCCAGGGAGTGACCTTGAATTTTTCTGCCATGAAAGAAAACACTGTCTGCGGTTATTTAAATATTGTGCTAAAACAAAGTCATGAGCAGTATTCCGGCAAGCATCAGCGCAGTGGCAGCAATTCTCCTCGCAGCAGACCCTTCCCCGAAGAAATACAGGCCGAAAAGCACGCCAAACAGTATATGTACTCTTTTCACTGATATCACATACGCCACCAATCCTGAGCTTATGGCCAGGGCATGGAACAAGAGGGAAGCCCCAAAAAACATGCCCATCGGCAGCAGAACACCCCAGCTGCTCCTGAGCATGGCTATTGGATTCTTTACCTTGACAGCTACAAGCGGAATGAACGCTATTGAAAAGAAGGAAAAATAAGTGGCGCTGAAAAACAGCGGCGAGGATTCAATGAGCAGTATCTTCCCCAGGGATGCGGCAATGCTTGACATGAATGCGGCCCCGAGCATCAGCATGGGCCCCCTTTCCCTGAACATCCGCATGAATGGGGTCATCAGGCCGTTTTTCAGCCCTTCTGAGTTGATTATGTACGCTCCCGCAACAACAAGAATTATTCCAAAGATACCGAACATTGTCGGCAGTTCTTTCAGGATAAAGAACCCTATAATCGTGGTGAATATGGGGCTGAAAGAGAAGAACGGCAGCGCTATAGACATGGATGATTCTTCGAATGCCTTTGCGTAAAGGTTTATGTTTATTACATCAACAGCCAATGTAGCCGCCAAAACCAGAAAAAATTTCAGGCTGAGGCTTGGTATCGGAATGAAAAAAGTATAATAAGAAGGAAGGGCGCCCCGAAAAGCACGCGCGACCACGCAACAAGCACGCTGTCTTTTCCCTTCAACTTCCTTAGGAATATGTCAGAGCCTGCCCAGAAAAATGCGCTCAGCAGGGCATAAAGCACCCACATCATTTTTCAGAAGCTGCCTGCCTCAGCCTTTTTATCGCAGTAGCCCTGTCCCCGGCATTAAAGATATAGGAGTTTGCAACAAAGACATTCGCGCCGGCATCCGCAGCAATCTTTGCAGTCTCGTGATTTATGCCGCCGTCCACTTCAATGTCCAGTTCCGGCTTCAATTTTCTTAATTCTTTTATCTTCGGCATCACGCCCATGATGAATTTCTGCCCTGAAAATCCCGGCTCCACAGTCATGCAGAGCACCATGTCAGCCTTATCAAGGATTTTTTTAATAGTTTCCAGCCCTGTTTTTGGGTTTATTGCAATCCCTGCCTTGATATTCATGCTTTTGATGAAGCCTATCTGCCTGTTAATATCTTTACAGGCTTCAATGTGCACGGTTATATTATTGATTTTAAGATTAGGATTGGCGCTGATAAAGCCCACAATATATTCTTTTGAAGGCTCCTGAACCATAAGATGTATGTCCAAGGGAATATTTGTGCTTATCCTCTTGAGAAGCTCTGCTTGCGGGGTTATGTTCGGCACAAACCTGTTGTCCATCACATCAACCTGCAGCATGTCTGCTTTTCCTTCTATATCCTCAAAGAATTTCTTCAGCTTCTCTTCAGGCGCTGAAAGTATTGCAGGCACAATCTTTATTTTTGGCATAAGAAACCAGATGGCGCATGGGTATTAAAATGTTTTGTGTTGTAATATAGGTTAAGGCAAGGCCGCCTTGGAGTTCGGTTGTTTTTTGAATATTTTTATTGTTGAATCGTTGGAGTAGTCTTATTGAGGAAAAACAATGCCTTGGCTTCAGAACAATTGCCCCGCCTCACTCCAAAACAAGTGGCGGGCCCGCCTTAACCTTAAGGCTTACTCAAGGGTTCGCGATAAGCATTATTCCCAGCAAAACGAGGAGCAGGTTCATTGCCTTCGTGAAGCGCTCCTCATCAACCTTGAAGTGCATCTTGTCCCCTATGTAAATGCCGAGCAGCATTACTGGAAGTAAATAAATGTAAAGCCAGAAGATGTCTGCAGTATAAAGCCCCGTAAAAAGATAGGATGCAAACCTGAAAATCCCTGCTGGTATGAAAACAGCGACCGCTGTCGCCCGCAAAACGCTCTTGTTCAGCTTCCCCGTAAGGTACATTATTGTCGGGGGCATTCCCACTCCTGTAGAGCCGGCAAGCAGGCCTGACAATGCGCCGACACAGACACTTGTTTCTTTTCTTACTTTTATATTCAGCCCTTTGCTTCCTGCAACCAGCGAATTCAGTCCGTAAGCGACAATCACTATCCCAAGAGCCCTGACAATCCACTCGCTGTCAATGTTCTTCAGCAAAAAGACTCCCGGAACAATCCCTATAAGGTATCCGGCTATCAAAGGCCATATTATGCTCCTGTCCACATGTTTTCTGGACCTTGCCCATATGATTATATTGGAAGTAAGGGTTGAAAGAAGCGTGAAAGGCACGACAAACTTAACATCCATGAATAATATCATCACGGGCAGCGTGAATGCAGCCCCCCCAAATCCCGTAAAGCCCTTTATAACATATCCGAAAAGAAGTATTGCGCCAATCAGCAGCATTATGTTTAGGTCTGGCATGAGAATTACTTCTTCAGCTCTTTGAGGGCATTGTCCAGTATCTTATTGCCTTCCTCTGTCAGGATGCTTACAGGATCAAAAAGAATTCCCGCTATAGGCAGCTCCTTGTGCCTTATGCCCATGATTATGTCATCTTCGCTTCTTGCAGATATCTCAAAAGAGTATGGGACGTCAATCGCCTGCAGCGCATGGTATCTCCCCGCAAGGAAATTGTTCTTTACTCCCTTGAAGATTCCAATGGAGTCATGGCTTATCTGCGATGATTTTGCTATGGCGGGCTCATGCAATTTTCCCGCATGCCCCTCAAATGCCTCTATTATGTCATGCATCCCTTTCCCGATGCCGAATATTGGAATTGAGCGGCTGCTCTCGTTTATTATCGCCTTGGCATTGTCATTGTCTGTTTTCGGGCCGGGTCCCGCGATTACCAGCTTCGGCCTGAATTTGTTCAGCGCGCTTAACGCGGCCTTTGTATCTGCATGGTTCGAATACACAAGAAGCTCGCAGCCTTTCGATTCAAGCTGCTCAAGTATAGCCTTTGCTTGGTGCCCTTTTGAGTCTATGAAGAATACTTTCATTTTGAGCCACCTGCCCTTGTGATTGTATCAAGGATTTCCTGCCCGGTTTTTTCAGACTCCTCAAATGCCTTTTCACCATCCGTCATCGGGCTTATGTCGGCAAATCCTCTGAAATATGCACTGTTCTTTTTTAATGAAACATAATTTTCCGCAAAATGCGCCAATGCGAAGTCATTAAGCGATATGAAGGCAAAAATTCCGCCGAAAATCCCCCTGCCCGTAGCTTCCTCTTTTCTCAATGACTTTTCAGCCTCCTGCATCGGAATCCCTGCCGAGACTCCCAAAAAAGTTGACATTACACTGAGCATGTCTATGCCTTCCTTAAGCCTGCCTTTTATTGCAGAGCCGTAGCCGATTGAGGGCTTGTGCAGTATCTCGAATGATTTGGATATGCTCTTTGAATCTTTCTCAAGCACTGCAGATGAATATGAGTGCATCGCATCCAGTATGAGGACGTGCCTTCTCAGCGAGACAAGGTCCTTTCTCAGCATTATTTCCTTTGATATCTTCGAGCCGCCGGAGCTTCTCGGCCCTCTTGAAGAAAATTCCATCTCCATCTCCCCTGCAGCAATCCTTATGCTTGGATGCCCTGCTATGCAGGCAATGCACGCATCCTCGCCATTAAGGTAAAAGGAACTCTTTCCATCATATGCCTGGGAAAGGCTGGAATATATCTCCAAAGGCTCTGCGTTATAATTTGATTTGAAGAGCTTTGAAAGCCTTACTCCAAAAGACCTTCCTTCCGCTATTGATGCCTTTGCGCTGTTGACAGACTTCATAAACTCTTCTTTGCTTTTGTCGCATGATACCTCAATAGGCTTCTTCTTCCCTTTCTTTGCAGCAGGCATCTTCTTTTTGAGCTGCTTCTGCATATTTGCAATTTGTTTCATGCATTCGCTGTAAAGCCTTTCATATTTGTTGTCTGATACAAGCGCAGCCACAGCAGCATAGGCTTTTTTCTCATTGGAATCAACATAAATGAAATTATCAGCAAGGTAGAATTCATAGTCCTTTTCTATCGCAGTCTGGTGGTTTTTCGGCATCTGCTCCAGATAATCCATGAATCCTGAGGAAACAAACCCGAAGATTCCGGGCTTTATCGCTTCCTCATTTGATATTTTGAATTTGCCCAATACTGCCCTGATCACATCCGCATGGCCATTTTCCTTCGCCCTCTGCTCCTGGCTCAGCGTGTTTTTTAGCGGAGAAATCTTTCCGGTTATAGCATTCTTTCCATGAACTGCCTTTGCGCAGAACTTGAAGCTTCCTCTAAGGGCATTTGCCATCTTTCTTCCTGCATTGTTGAGGTATTTTATCTCAAAATCCTCTCCTCTGCCTGATATCTTTAATGCGGGAGAGTGGCTCATGACCACTTTGCCCTCTTCTTTGAAGTCAGCATAGAAGGAATTCCTGCTTTTTCCGCTGTTTGAAAGCTTCCTAAATAGGGTTAATGGCTCTTCAAACTCAATTTCCTGATAGATTACTGCTATGCTGCCCTGTTTTGCAGCTCTAATCTTGTCTAACATGACCAACCCCCTAAACCCCAAATAAATATAGGGTTATATATATTATTAACCTTTTTAGGTTTTAGTTTTAGGAAGTATTCAGAGCTTATTTAGCATTTTTATGTATTTTTAGAGCTTTTTTTTAGTTTTATAGTTTTAAGTTTTTTGTTTTTTAGTTATTGAGCATTTTTTATTGTTCGTTATTATTTTGTAGTAGTTTTTAGCCCTTTTTTCCTATTTTGAATCAGAAAAACTGAAAAATATTCAAAAAAAGCTATAAAATCCATATTTAATCTTCAAATTTATTTTCAATATTGCAAATAATATCTCTATCACAAAATTCCAAACTCTTAAGAAAAAATACCCTGCACCGCTTTCAGCGCATTTTCCCCGCTTTTAGGAAATGCGGCAATGCTGATTTTGATGTGAAAGCAGTTTCCCGAATCTGTAAGGGCCAGTTTCCTGTTTTCCAGCAGCTCATTTTTCTCAAATCTGAGGAAAAAATCAGCATTTTCATCCAGCCTCGGCTCTTTCAGCAGCAGTATCCTCTGCTTTTCTCCGCTTTCCAGTTTTTCAAGCAGGCTTTCAAGAAATTTATTTGTATGCCTTTCTTTTGTTAAGATGGATTCAAGTATTATTATCTTTTTTTCCTCAAACCCTTTGGCGCTTATTTCATTGATTTTTATTTTCTCCTTTTCAAGTTCAAAAGGAAGGAATGAAAGGAATGCTTCTTTTATCTTCCCGTAATCCTCGCCTTCCTTCACGAAGACTTTCAGGGTTATTGAATGGGCTTGTTTCATTTTAGTCTATGGCATTATGGAGAAATAAAATTAACTAATTAAAGGTTTCCGATAGCAGCCAGTATTTTTTCATGGCCTTTAACGAGCTTATTGAAATCTTCCAGTTTTTTAGATTCAACCGCGCACTCTTCATTATTCTGTGAATCCACAAATCCCACTCCCTTTAGTTTTAGGGCCAACTCCAATAAAAAAATCGCCCTGTATCCCCCTAGATGCCGCTTTTTTTGGGCTGCCTATGGATATGTCCAATATGCCCGCTTCCTTGTCAAATGAAAACCTTAATCCTTTTTCCATATGGGCTTTCCTTCATCCAGCTATGCCTTCAATCTCCTTTTTTATGTCTTCTAAATCATACCGTATCGGGACTTTCCTTTCCTTAAGAACATCCAAAAATTTCCAGATTGATACATCTGCAAGCTCTGAAGCTTTCCCCATGGAAACTTTGCCTTCTGAGTATTTAGCTACAGCTTCTTCTATCATGTACTTTTTTAA
>JAGVYR010000071.1 GCA_018303185.1 Candidatus Woesearchaeota archaeon
TGCGCCGCAGCTAACTTGTGAGGTGACAAGCTGCGGCATGGAGCTGCAAGCTCCATCTTGCGCGTCAACCGAGCATAACCGGTTGCGGGGCTTCAACGGCACTTTCAAAACAACGGCAATAGCCGAGCCTGATGCTAACCCGAGCTGATGCGAGACTTTCCTGCAAAGCTTCAAAGCTCAATAATCTTATTTTCAGAAAAAGCCACAAGCCTGAATCCTATCCCTAGCTGCATAAGCGCAGACAGCAGGGCCGTATGCTCTTTTCCGTCGCCTGAAGAGATGTTCAGAGCCACTTCCAGCCCGTTTATTTTGCCATCAAGCGCTTTTTTTATTTTTTCAATGCTGTTGCTGAGACTATCCCCAGCATCCAGCACAATCAGTTCAGCTTCCTTTACCGGCTTATAATTCTGCCTGCCGAAATCATTTGTTACAAGAAATATCTTCCCCCATTCCTCAGCCCTTATGATGCTGTTCACTTCCATCCATGTGCCTTTTCCTGAAGACAGGCAGGCGATAAGTTCTGTCATAGGTTTAAAGCAGAAGAGGTGATATAAAAATATAACCTTTGTGGCTTTGCAGAAAAGCCTCGCTCTGCTCGGGTTATTGCGCCTCAATGGCATACAAACCCTTTATTCTTTAGAAAATATTTTTGGTGGTATTCTTCCGCCGGGTAGAATGCTGAGGCTTTGGTTATCTCGGTCACAATCTTTTCTTTGTGTTTTTTCTGCTCTTTTTTCCTTGAATCTATGGCTTTTTCCTTTTGTTCGGAATTGTGGTAAAATATTGCGCTCCTGTACTGGCTGCCCACGTCAGGCCCCTGCCTGTTTGCTGTCGTTGGATTGTGCGATTTCCAGAATACATCAAGAAGCCCTTCATACTTCACAAGCTTAGGGTCAAATTCAACCTCGACAGCCTCGGCATGCCCTGTTTCGTCAGAGCAGACATCTTTGTAGGTTGGATTTTTTGTATGCCCTCCTGTATAGCCGACAGTTGTCTTGACAACACCCTTTAGGTTATAGAAATTATATTCCACTCCCCAGAAGCACCCAGCGGCGAATGTGGCTTTTTCCATGAATTTTCTTTGTTTGGAATATATATTAATGTTTGGTTTTAGGAGAAAAACTGGCGTTTAATTGGCTATGCTGCCTTTCTTATCACATTTTTGAAATAAACTTCCCTTAGGAGACTTTCATTTGCGGTTTCATATTTCATCCCCAAAAGCATAAGCAAGGTTTTAGCCACAAGCTTAGGCCCATCAGCATAAGTCTTAATGTTATACTTTCTTGAAGTAACCCTTTGGCTAAACTCACCATGGCCCTCCCTTTCGTGTCTGTCCCTCAATGCTGCATAATTGAGATAATAAGCTATTTCCCTCCTTGATTTTTCTTTTCCCAGCTCCTTCAAAACTTTCGGGATTATTGTGCCTACTGCCCTTTCATACAGCTTATTGCTTGCAATCCTGACATCAATCATCAGGTTTCCCCATGTCTTTCCTGCAAGGACATAAGCCTCGGTTGAGACAGCATTAAGCATCCATTTTACCATTGCTTTTTGGTAGATTTCAAGCGAATGCATGTTCCCGGGCCTGAAATAAGGGATTTTCAGCTGATTGTATCCATCTGCATCGCTTTTATCTTCTGTTAACAGCGATATGACAGTGCCGCTTTCCTTTAACGCACCTTCTTTTGGCATATCCGCAAAATACTCAATGCCTATCTGGTATTTTTCCCTGAACTTTTTGCTGATTTTTTTTAGCTGAAGTGCTGTTGCAATCGAATTCCAGCCGTCCTTAGCATAAGCCCTCCATTCTTCGAATCTTGCTCCGAAAGTCGGTGACATTTCTGCCGCATCCAAAACTGCAAAAGGCGCAAGAAGCCCGTCTGCCATGATACTGACAGGTTTTCCGTCAAGCAATGACTTTGAAGCCTTTTCAGCAAGTTCTGCAAGCGTGCTTTTTTGCTCCAAAACTGCATTAAAGGCATATTTGTAGTTTGAAATCATATCCATTACAATGTCCTTGTTACTCATTTCAAGATATGAGCTACCTTCAAAATGTTTTCCTGACTTTATCCCTGCAATGGTAATAGCCATATCAAGAATCATCTGGGTTGCGGAGCCTGCTTTGAGCCTTGTGGAGCCCTGTATTGCCTCAGGCCCAAGGACGGGGTTTACGACAAGGTCGTTTTCTCCGAATGTAGATGCCATCTCGGCAATGTGTTCTGCATTTGCGCCGTTGAATGTCAGCAAAACCCTGTCTGCATCAATGCCGTTGTTTATTATGTATTCCAGCGGCTCCTGCACGCATTTTGCTTTCCCCGATGCGCTGATACCTATATAGAGGATGCCCTTTGCGCCCCCAGCCGCCCTTAAGAAGTCCCTTACGCCTCCTTTTCCGTCATCTTCCGAGCCTTCCTTTGACTTCACAAGAGCGGAATAGCCTCCTGCAATTATGCCTTCAAAGATATCTGTCTTAAAAAACTCATTGTAATAATTTGCAAGAAAGACAGCGAACCTGCCGCTGGTGCCTGCGCCGTGGATGACTATTTTGCTGCCGTTTTCCATGGCATCTTTTATTTTGTCTGCAAGCGAAGAAACTTGGCTTACTGCAGCATCAGTTGAAAGCGCATCAAATATCTCGCTTTCAGCATCAAAGAAGCGTTCAATGCCCTCATACGCAGAAAGCGTGTCTATACCTATGGTTTTCTGGTTTATGGATTCAGTAACAATAGCCATTATGGCAGATATATGGGATTTGTTTTAAAATGTTACTATTTAATGGGAATTAAAATGACAAATCATGCCCGTTAAAACGGCAATTCACCCAAACTCCCACATCTCAATGGCCCTGTCGACAAGCGCATCAAAGAAGCTTTTCCTGTAGGTTATGAGCAGCTTGGCAATCTCTTCCTTATTGGCGGAAACTTCATAGAAAGTCTTCCTGCCCCCCTTAACAGGCGCAATCATGCCCTCTTCTTCAAGCTTTTTTAGGTGCCATGAGGCTGTGGACGGCGACAGTTTAACATGCGCGGCAATCTGCTCATGGCTGCAGCCCTCATGGGTAATAATAAAAAGGATTATCCTCATCAGGCTCTTCTGCCTCAATACGCCCATCAGTTTTTTGTTGCCGGAATTAAACTCCTTTGGAAAATACCTCAGGTTGTTGCCGTCTTTCTCGCATGCTATGAGCCCCTTTCTTGACATGTAATCGAGATGGTGCTTAACGAGCCCTGTGGAAAGGCCGCTTCTCCGCTCAATCTCCCTGAAATGGCATCCTGCAAATTCCCTGACAATATTGTATATGCCTCTTCGCGATTCAAGCTCAAGCATCTTTTTTTCCTTTTCATCAAGAAATTCAGGCATTTGGCAGCCTCACTTTCTCATTATCCCGAAAAAGAAGCTCAGCAGTATTGCGAAATTAAGCAGGCTCGCGGCAGGATCTATCCATGGGACATCCAGCCCGAAAAGCTCTATTGACGTCAAAAAGCCCTTTAAAGAAAAAATCAGGAAGGCAGCGCCGACATAAAGCAGCCTCTTGTTCTTTTTCTTCCTGTAGGCTGCAGCAGTAACTGCAAAAAGGCCTGCGGCAAGAAAGCCGCTTCCGAGATTGAGCAGCTTTTCTATCTCAAGCCCGAAAACTGCAGGGTCGTCATTTTCCTGCGCAAAGGCAGGGGAAGAAAGCTGCACCAGCATAACAGCAAAAATCGCAAAAAACATTATTTTTTTCATATTTATGCCTCCATGCCTTGATTAATGGACCAATGTATTTAAATTAATTATGGAACAAAAATAAAAACAAATAAGAATCACCTCTCAGTACCGAGAACTGCTCCAGTATCTAGGTCTATTATCACATCCACCTCGCCATCCCCGTCATCAATCTCCACTACATAAGTGGCTTTGCCGAACTTTTTCTCTATGTCTATGTCTGTAACCCTGCCGCCAGCTGTTTTCAGTGCAATCTCTTTGGCTTCCTGCTCCGTAATATCCCTTTTTAGGTATTCCGCGGGCTTCTTAGCCTCAGCTTGCTTCTCATAGGAATCCTTTTCAATGCTTACCAATTGAGACGATTCTTTATCTTCAATGCCGGCCTCATAAACCAGCCCTTGCGCTTCAGGGCAGTAGTACTTGTATTCTTCGTCTTCGGGCTCAAGCGGATTCCAGTCTTTTGTCTGTAGGCATCCAGAGAACGAGCCATGCTTCACCTTTATCTTAACCCCCAGCGCAACAACCTGCCCCATGTCCTCAGCTTGCCCGGGATAGTACTCCTGCCTGTACACGTCTCCGGCTTGCGGATTCGCTTTCATCACTATTCCCGGCTTTGCGCCATAAAATCCCGCAACCCATGAGCCTTTCGTGCTCACTACCTTTCCATCCACTAGGTCTTTTGAATCCTCGCCGAAATACCACACATTGCCGTATTCGTCCTGCGCATACCAGTCTTTTGTATCCTCTATTAAATCGCCTTCAAGAAAGACCCTGTCACTTACCTCGACTACTTCGACTCCCATGACCATTCTCCTGTTGTTTGTAATGTAGACTTCAGTCCTTTCGATTCCTTTCTCGGTCTTGCCTTCATATATGTGCTTGGTCCCTGGAATTAAAGTGAGGTACTTATTGTCTATCTTTGTCGTGAAATCAGCAGAGTTTATCTGAGGATTGTAAGTTTCAATGCTTTCCTGTGTGCCCTTTGCCTCCTGGTTTCCCTCTTGTGCTGAAAGCCCCATAAGGACAGCGCCCGCAACAGCGATAATTGCAGCCAAAAACGCTAAAACTGCGATTAAAATTTTTTTTGTTCCCATCTTGGTCATTTATGGAAAAACGTTCATTATTAAATACATTATAGTTCAATGATAGAACAATAGGGCGGGCATCTGGCAATGCATAAGCCTATATCCTTCCAGTCCTCAAGTATTCTTCCATGTCCTCCTTGTCCATATGGGACTTTGAGGAAAATTTCCTGTCAAACGTCTTTTTCTTTTCTTTCAGCATCATCCCATAGCCAAGGCCGCAGGCCATTCCTGCAAGGTGCGCAATATTTCCCGTGCCTGAAGGGAAAAACACTCCGAAGCTGTCCAGGGCAGCCCACAGTATCCCTGCAACCCAAAGCGGCATAGGTACTATGAAAAAGAACAGCAGCTGCAGGTCGGGCATCAGGATTATAAGCGCGCCAAGCATCCCCATGACTGCCCCGGATGCTCCCAGTGCAGAATTGTAAAAGAAGCTTGAAATTATATTAGCAATCAGCCCCGAGCCAAGATAGACAATAAAAAACCTTCTTGCGCCGATACGGCTCTCAAGCAGCGGCCCGAAGATAAGCAGCGCATACATGTTGAAGAAAAGGTGCATCGGGCTTCCATGCAGGAACATTGCTGTAACAAGCCGCCATTGCTCAGAAAACACTGAGCCTTTTGTCAGCAAAAATGCTCCAGTAAAGGAGCTTCCAAAAATGGCCTGCAGCATGAAAACAAGAATGGTTATTATGATGAGGGGCATTACGGCATTTCTTACGTTGATTTTCATGGACAAGCGCACCTTATGCTCTTTTAAATTTTCTTCCCTTTAATCCTTATCTCATAAAACTTCCCAATAACCTTCTTCAGCATGGAGCATCCTTCCCTGAATGGATTAACATTCGACTCTTCGCCGGGCCTGTCCCTCTGCGTGACGGGATACTCTTTTATATTGAGCCCCTTCATTCTGGAATAAAGCAAAACTTCTGTCTGGAAAAATCCGTCATTTGATTTTATGGCATCAAGGAAGCCAACCTTTTCTCTCCTGAAAGCAAGCAGGCCTTGGGTGTCTTTTATGCCGAGCCCAAACATGATATTGATAAGCATTGCATAAGCATTTGAGAACAATTTCCTTTTGAGTGACTTTATCTCTTTCCCGCCCTTGGCCCTTCTGGAGCCGAGAGCGACATCAACGCCATCTTCAGCTATCCCGTGCAGCATCCATCCGACAGTCTCAAGGCTGTAGGTGAGGTCTATTGGATAAAAAAGCACAACTTCCTTTGAAGCCGCATTTATTGCATGCCTGAGCCCCTCTCCAATGCCTCTCTTTTCAGCCTTTTCATATCTTATTGCAGGGATTTCCATGGAAAGCCTCTTTACTATTTCAGGCGTGCTGTCTGTGCTGTAATCGCCCACAATGATTTCATAGCCAGAGACAGAGTCCAGCCTTGATATAAAGCCATTTATCTTCTTCAGATTCCCTTTGACAATCTTCTCCTCATTCCTTGTAGGCACAACAACCGAGAGGCTTATTTTTCCCATTAATCTGGATATTCTAAAATAATTTAAAAAGGTTAGCTTTTTATACTATTATATTTCCATCTTCCAAAATGGCATCACAGCTATCTGAGTTTTTTAAGGGCAGGAAAGTTTTGGTTACCGGCGGGGCAGGGTTTGTAGGCAGCCATGTTGTGGACAGGCTGGTTGAATTAGGTGCAATAGTTACTGTGCCTATCAGGAAGGTTACGCAGCTCAATAATCTCAAGGATTCTAGGGAAAAGATTAGCCTGATAGAAGCGAATCTTTTTGACAGGAAGAGCACGGACGCCGTCATGAAAGGCCAGGAATATGTTGTTCATCTCGCTTCAGCCAAGCTGGGAGGCATAGGATACAGCATGCTGCACCATGGGAGCATTTTCCGCGACAATATGCTCTCATGCATAAATGTTCTTGACTCAGCAAGATGCGAAAACGTCAAGCGGTTCATATTTGTCAGCTCAGCATGCGTCTATCCAAGGAATTCAAAGGTTCCAATCCGGGAAGAGGAAGCCTACAAAGATATGCCCGAACCCACTAATGCCGGCTTTGGCTGGTCAAAGCTGATGCAGGAGTACATGACGCTCGCTTTCGCTGAGGAATACGGCATGAATGTCGGCATTGTACGCCCCTTTAACATGTACGGGCCGCGCGACAATTTCTTCAGCAAAGACAATCACGTCATACCTGCACTCGTGATGAGACTGCTGGACGGCGAGAACCCCCTCAGAGTTTGGGGCACTGGCAATCAGACTAGGTCTTTTATGTTTGTGACAGACTGTGTAGGGGGCATATTGCAGATGTGCGCCCATCCGGGCATTAAGGGTCCTCTTAATCTAGGTAGTGATGAGGAGATAACAATCAAGGAGCTTGCTGAACTGATAGTCGAGCTGAGCGGAATAAAAGTGCAGATAGATTTTGACTCCACAAAGCCTGATGGCCAGCCAAGAAGATTAGGCGACAGCAGCAAGGCGAAGAAGCTGCTCGGGTTTAAGGCGACTGTCCAGTTCCGCGAGGGTATGAATAAGACTTTGGACTGGGTTAAAAAAGAAAGGCAGATTAGGGGTATAAGCGGATGAAGCGCATGAAAATGACCCTTATCGGGGCCACTCTGAACGAGATTGATGCGGCTAAGGTGATAGTAAAGCAGATTGACCGGAAATTTTTTGACGAGATAATTATTGTTGACGGTGGCTCCACTGATGGCACTCCGGAATTCTTAAGAAAAAACGGAATTTTTGTACTAAAGCAGAAGAGCAAAGGCTATGGTGCTGCTTACAAGGAAGCATTGAAAATCGCAAAGGGAGATATAATAATTGAATTCACAGCGGATGGAAGCGTTATTTTTGACAGGGTTCCTGAACTTGTAAAAAAGCTGGAATCAGGATACGACCTCGTGATAGTATCGCGCTATGCTGGCGGCGCAAAAAGCTACGATGATACATTGATTACCGCCATGGGCAACCACATATTTACTTTTATTATAAATATGCTTTTCGGCACAGCCTATACTGACACGCTTGTTGGGTTCAGAGGCTACAGGAGAAAGTCTTACGAGAAGATACGCCATAAAGTCTATTCCAACGGGCTGAGCTGGCCGATGCAGAACGCAATACAGTTTGCAGCCAACGGCTTCAAGGTCGGTGAAATTCCCGGAGACGAGCCAAAGCGCATAGGCGGCAAGAGGAAGATGAGGATTTTCGGGACAGGCTGGGAGCTTCTTCGTTTGATAATCCGCGACTATATGGGCATTAGGCGTGAAAGGAAGCGCAATAAGAAGAGACTGGCCGGGCACTGATGCCAATTGGATTCTTCTGGGAGTAAAGAGCAAGATTTTTAAACATATATTTAACCCAAATGCAAAAATGGAAGAATGCCATAAAGTGAAAGTATGCCGCATGTGCAAAAGCAGCAAAATAGAAAAATTTCTCGATCTGGGGTTCACTCCCCCGTCTGACGGCTTCCTGGCAGCAGAGCAGCTTGAAAGGCCAGAAACGCATTACCCTCTTGATGTGTGCATCTGCCATGATTGCGGGCTGGTGCAGTTGGGCTATGTGGTTTCTCCTGAAATACTTTTCCGGACAGACTATCCTTATGAATCCTCAACTACCCGCTCCGGCAGAGAGCATTTCCTGGATATGAGCCGGTATATATGCAAAAGGTTCGGGCTCAGGCCCAATTCGCTTGTTATTGACGTCGGAAGCAATGTCGGAGTTTTGCTGTTGGGGTTTAAGGAGCAGGGCATGTCAGTCTTGGGGATTGACCCTGCAACCAACATAGCGGAAATTGCAAACAGGAAAGGAATAGAGACGTGGCCTGAATTTTTTAACACAGAAATAGCGGAAAAAGTTGTAAAGAAGAAGGGAAAGGCAAGTGTCATTACCGGCACCAATGTATTTGCACACATACACGATCTCCATGATGTGGCTAGGGCAGTTGATATGATCCTCAGGGATGATGGCATTTTTGTCATTGAAGCCCCCTATCTCGTGGATACACTGAACAATCTGGAGTATGACACAATTTATCATGAGCACTTAAGCTATATCTCAGTGAGGCCTTTGGTCAGTTTTTTCAAAAAATTCAATATGGATGTGTTTGATGTGTTGAGGGTGAAGATCCATGGCGGCTCAATAAGGGTTTTCGTGTGCAGGAAAGGCAGGCAGAAGATATCTGAAAACGTGGACGCTCTTCTGAAGCTTGAAGAGGCTGAAAGAGTGTACTTTATGGAGCGGCTGAAAAAATTCGCGCATGATGTTAAAAGGCAGAAGGAAGAGCTTCTATGCCTCCTTGTAAACCTGAAAAAAGAAGGGAAAAGAATTGTGGGCGTGAGCGCCCCCGCCAAGGGAAATACCCTGCTTAATTACTGCAAGATTGATGCAGTGACGCTTGATTACTTGACGGAAAAGGCTGAAGTCAAAATCGGGCGCTTCTCTCCGGGAATGCATATTCCGGTAGTGCCGGACAAGAAGCTGCTTGAGGACAAGCCAGATTATGCCCTGCTACTGGCATGGAATTTTGCCGATGAAATAATAAGGAATCTGGATGAATACAGAAAAGCAGGAGGGAAATTTATTATTCCCATCCCTAGTCCTAGAATAGTCCAATGATTGTTTTTCGGGCATTTGGCAAAAACAGGCTTAGTGATGAACTATGAAAGAAAAATGGAGCAAAGAAAAGGCTGTCGATAAGTGGGACAGGTATTATGACGAGAAGAATTGGTTTGCACGTATGGCAGACCTCGTTATCGAGCTGTATTTCTCCAAAGTGTTTGAGAATGATTTAAAGCGCATAACTAATGCAAGGAAAGGAAAGATAATTGAGATAGGCTGCGGTGGTGGTGTTATGTCATCCAGGCTGGCAAAGCAGGGCTACCAGGTCAGCGTCCTTGACATCAGCCGGAATGCGCTCGATGTCACCAGGAAAAATTTCGGCAAGATAGGTGCAGAAGGAAAGTTCATCAGGGCGGACCTTTTTGACATGAAATTAAAGAAGGAGAGATATGACATAGTGTGGAACCAGGGCGTGATTGAGCATTTTGACGATATCAATGGGGCAATAAAATCAATGGACGGCCTTGTGAAAAAGCAGGGCTATCTTGTCATTTTTGTTCCGGCGTATAATTCCCCTCTTCATTTTTTTTACAGGATACTGTCTTTCTTAAGGCTCAAATCTTTGTGGCCCGTCGATGACCAGATATTTTTCAGGAAGAATCAGCTGCTCGGCGCTATGAAATCTGCCGGCGCGTTTAATCCAAAGGTGCGCAGGGTCAAAGGCTCGCTTTTTTTCTCACTGGTTGGCTATTCAAGAAAACAAATCTGATTCCTGTCGGATAATAAGAATCCGCCGGCTTAAGAATCTGCAATCCATTGAAGAACGGGATTTATTCCTGATTTCCTGAGCTTCATGCTCGGAGATGGGATGAAATTGGCCTGCCCGCCCTCATTTTGAACCCACTTCCCCTCAACCTTATAAACGGGCCAGCTTCCCGCTATGTAATCTGTCGGCTCGAAATTCTTCAGCCAGCCGTAGCATCCCGCTCTTTGAAAATTTAAGTCATTGGGGGACATAGAAACAATCCCATTTTCTACAAAGCAGTTCGGGAACAGCGCGACAGATGGATTTTTATTTTTGTATTCTATGGCACGGTAGTATTCCTCATGATAGCTGATTTCCGATTCCCTGAAGTAAAGATAGCCGTCATTGCCGACAAATTGGTTGAAATATGGTATGAAAAAAGGGTATGCAAAAAGATAGGTTATGATATGCAATGCCAGCAGAGAATAAAAAAGCAATTTTAATTTCATATTCTTTAAGTTGGCCAGCCATGAAATTGAAATGAAAATAAGCGGGAATATCATTGACAGGTGCCGCGGCCCGGACACCAGTTTGGTGGTTATTGCAGTGAAGAGAAATATGGAATATGCCGCGAATAATAAATAAATGAGCGAAATATTCATTTTTGACCATATCATGTCGGATGACATGAAGCTGAGAATAAGAAAGATATGCAACAGGAGGAAAAGGGCCAATACAGGCAGGGTTGCCTTCGTTATCAGGGAGACGGGATAGTATGATTTTGGAGCATCCCCTGTGTAAATATTTCCCATGTAGTACAGGTATGTGCCCTGGCTCCCTTCTGTCCAGGCCTTGCCGTAATCCACTCCCAGGAGATAGTATGGCGAGACGGGCAGCGGGAGGTCTCCTGTAAACGAGCCTTGAAGCGTTTTGAATATGGCGCTTTGGAATCTAGGCTCTCCCTCACTATAATCCGACAATTTTGTGAAAACTCCCTTGAAAAGGTACAGAGAATTGACAGTCAAAAGGGTTACTGCAAAGATGACTATAAATATAAGGATTAGGTTTCTCATAGGTTTTTGATTCTTTGTTTTGAAGAATTGGGATATGCCTGATTTGAACTCATCCCTTGCATAGAATGCAAAAAGCAGCAGCGCCATTATAATTGCGGGATAATATGCAGTGGAGACCTTCGCGGATAGCATCGCCCCCATTGATATTGATGCAAAAATAAGCATCTTTTTGGACGGATTCATTATAAATTTCCAGAAGAGGTAAAATGTTAAAACTGTAAAAAGCCTGACGCTGTTGTCCGAGTGCAGGCTGTGGGTAATGGAAGTCATGAAGGGGCTGAAGGCATAAAAGGACATTGCAAACAGCCCGCTGTTTTTTCCAAAAGCCTCTTTTGCCCATAAGTAAATTATCCAGGCAGTAATCACAGAGAGCAGGCTTTCAATGAAATAGCTCAGCCTTAGTATTTTTTTTAGATTGCTGTCATCAACACCCTCAATGCCGCTGTAAAATTCCTGGTTTAGCTCATTCCTGTCAAGCGCCCCATACAATGCAAGCAATCCTTTGCCATTCCCTGCCTTTAATTTTGTAAATCCGACCTCATCAGAGAACGGGCCCAATCCAAGAATGATGGGAGCAATCCCGAAAATATGCCCCTGGGAGGTTGTTGAAGTCGGGCTGACCCAGCCTTCCTTAAAATACTTGTATCCAGCCCCCATGTTCTGCGCGAAGTCAACCGGAACAGAAAGGTTCCATGCACTCGAGTAGGCTAAAATAAAATGGATTATCAATATGGCTATAACCAGAATATTATAATTCAGCTTGAACCTGCCTTCTTTTTCCATATTGCCCTTCTTGCCCTTATTCATTGGCTAAATAAACTATGTACCCAAGCAGGATATGGCTCCAAAAAGCCACAATCCTGAAAAGAAGCATTGTTGAGAATGCAAGCGCGCTTTCAATGCCTGCAAGCGCAAATATCCCCAGTATGCCTGCTTCCACAGCCCCGACTCCTGCAGGCGTTATTGGAACGGCCGTAAGCAGCGATGATGCAAAGGTCACAAAGACTATGAGCCAGAAATCCATCCTTACTCCCAATGATAGCAGCACGAAATAAAGGCTAATCACCTCAAGGAACCAGTTCAGCATGCTGTATGATGTTACCGGAAGCAGCAGATGGGCAGGCAGCCTCAGTGCATCTTTGAAATGCCCGATAAAGCCAAGCATTTTTTTTGGGATGAATCCAAGCCTCCTGAAATCGAAGTTTTTTATTATTATGGCTGCAATGATGCCGCAGGCTATTATCGCAAGCCCGAAGATTGCAGAATAGCTGACAATCCTAGGCACATCTTTTGAGAAGAAAAGCCACCCGGAAAAAAAAGCAAGCAGCACGAGCACAAGCAAATCAAAAATGCGCTCTATGAATATTATCCCGAGGCTCTTTGATATTTCAATCCCGTATCTTTTCTTTGCCCCGTACGCCCTGTACAGCTCCCCGAGCTTTGCAGGAAGTATGCTGTTGAAGAACTGCGTCAGGAAGATTATCAGTGTAAGCTCCTTAAGGCTGCCTTTGAATTTTATTGCCTTCATCAGGCAGTTCCATCTTAAGGCCCTTATGGGAATTGTGGCATAGTGCATTATCAATGCCGCCAGCAGCAGAGGGATGCTCGCTCCCGAGAGCACCTCCCATGTCTTCTGGAAGTCCATCTTTGAGAAAACGATGTAAAGCGCAAGCGCGGCAGCAAGGATGGACACTGCAATCTTGGCTTTCGGCAGCTTTTTCGGAAGAAATTCTTTTGCCATTCTATATCTGGACGGCTTTTTTGTTTTCAATCGATTCCTTTGTGAGCTTCAGCATCCTTAAATTTTCTTTCCCAACATTCCCTGAAGCCTTATTCTCTTTCTCATCTCCGCTGCACAGCCCAAGAAAATACTTAAGCTCTGTCCCTATGGTGTTGTTCCCTTCTACTTCGATATCTCTTGTCTTTCCGCGCTCAAAGCACTGTACTTTCTGCCCGGCACAGTCAACGAAAAGTGATTTTTTGTCGCCTATTATCGTTAAAGCCCTTGTTTTTGGCGGAGTTATCCAGCTAATCTCAACTTTTATTATCGCATTGCCTAGTTTTCCTACAGCGGCCATGTTCTCAACCTTATCCTTTATCCTGTAGCTTCCGCCCGCGCAGGCTATGTAATCTGGGCTCTTTCCGAAAATGTAGTGCAGTATGTCAAATGCGTGCACTCCTAAATCTGTTATGACATCCCTGTCCCCGACCCTCTTGTCAAAATCCGGCTGGAAGCTGTATTCATCATTTATCCATTGTATTTTTGCCTCTATGACGTTTCCAAGCTCTCCACTTTCCATCATCTCTTTAGCCTTGTCAACAGCATTATTGAACCTGTAGATGTGCCCTGTCATAAGGATAAGGCCCTTTTTCTTTGCGGTCTCTATGAGCTCCTGCGCCTGCTCTTCTGTCTCAGAAATCGGCTTTTCAACGAGCACATTCTTTCCTGCAAGAAGGCACTCTTTCGCTATGGGAAAATGAAGCCTGTTCGGGACGCATATCGTAACCGTGCTTATATCCTTATTTTTTATTATATCCTTGTAGTCCTTTGTTGCCTTAACATTATCATACTTTGAGAATTCGTCAAAATTGCTCCCTAAAGAATCAGCAGCTATCACTTCAATGCCTAATTCCTTGAATTCGAAGACGTGCTTCCTTCCCCAATATCCGGTGCCTATGACTCCGACTTTCATTCTTATTGATTTATGGCTTCGTTGACTTTTTCGCAAATTAACTTTATCTGCTCGTCCTTTATTCCTACAAAAAGAGGCAGCGACAGTATCTCTTTGCTGAATTTTTCAGATACAGGATATCTGCCCTCTTTGTATCCGTATCTTTCCCTGTATATTGGCTGCAAATGCATCGGAATGGGGAAATAAACGCCCGTCATTATGCCTTCTTTCTCAAGGTGTGCAGCTGCCATGTCTCTCTGTTTTTCATCCTTCAATCTGATTGTGTATGTATAATAGGCGCAGCCTTCTTTGTATTGGAGCTGTATCTCTTTCGGAAGGTTTTTCGAATATGCCGCAGCCGCCCCCCTTCTCGCTTTATTCCACTCTTCAAGCCTCTTAAGCTGCACAATTCCAATAGCGGCATTGATTGTATTGAGCCTTGCCGTGTATCCAAGGACATCATGCTCGTACTTTGTCTTCCTTCCGCAGTCGGTCAGCTTCCTCAATTTTTTTGCAGTCTCTTCATTATCTGCTGTCATCATGCCGCCGTCCCCGCCGACTGTCATGTTTTTTGTCGAATAGAATGAAAAGCAGCCTATGTCGCCAAAGCTGCCTGCTTTTTTCCCTTTGTAAATTGCGCCGTGAGCTTCGGCAGCATCTTCAATGATAGCAACATTGTTTTTTCTTTTGTATTCGGCCAGTGCATCCATGTCGCACATATTCCCGTAAAGATGGACTGGAATTATTGCCTTCTCGCCTTTATGCTTAACTTTCGCCATGTCTATGTTCCCGTCCCTGCTGCTGATGTCAAAGAAAACAGGCTCTGCGCCATTGTGAAGTATGGAATTTGCAGTCGCTATGAACGACAGGGCAGGGCACGAGACTTTATCGCCTTTTTTCACTCCAAGCGCGATCTGCGCAAGCATCAGCGCCATTGTCCCGGAATTCGTGGAGACGGCATATTTCGTGCCTGTATACTCTGCAAAAGCCTCTTCAAACCTGAAGACACTTTCACCGAGCACCATCTTTTCATTCTGCAGCGCATTGAGGGCAGCGGCCTTCATCTCCTCATCCACAACGGGCATCATTATGGGTATTTTCATGGGCTGGAGTTGTTGGATAAAGGGTTATAAAGTTTTCTATCAGGAAATATAATCACTTCTTCCTATACCCAAATACTCTGTCATACTCTCCGTGGTCCATATATTCAAGAATAAACGCAATAATCCTTGCCTCGCTGCCTATTAAAGTGTACAGCATCCTCCAAAATCCAACCAATTCAACGCGAAAAATCTTATCAGTGCCATATTTATTGATAGTAGCTTTGGAAATAAGGCGGCGCGGGATGAGATCTCCATAGTATGGGTTTGATTTAATATTCCTGATGGCAGTGTTGATTGAAGAAAGCAGCTGCTCATATGTTGGCATTTTCCTCGCTTTCTTGCCTTGAGCTACAAAATCCTGCAATTCCATATATTCATGATAGGCTTCTATGTCAAATTGCACAACAACTTCCTTATTCACAAAACAGTCACTCCCCTCTTGAGCTTCTCCTTCAGACTGCTGCTGGCGTCTTCATAGTATATCCAGATAACACCTTCTTTCAAAGAAGCTATTTTGCCGCTGTTTTCAAGGTATTCAAGAATTATGTTGAGTGTCGGTCTCATAATCTGCTTCTTCAGCCTTCTGTCTATTTCATTTTTTGATATTGGCTCTTTTGCCGTTTTGATTACTTTTTCCACATTTAAAATTGTATCTAGCCTTGGATAGTGCAATGGCTGGCTTTGCATTTTTATCAGCTCCTATATACTTATACTATAGTATATATCTATATAATATATAAATTTTTCTGTTTTTATCCAAGAAATGAAACTAATCGGGCTCTTTTGGAAAAAGCTTAAATACGATACCAGCAACCAAAACCCAATGAAAACCCTCAAAATCACCTTCAATAAGGAAGTGTGCATCGGAAATGCCAGCTGTGCAGCCCTTTCCCCTGATAACTTTGAGATGCACGGCTCAAAATCAAGCCTTATCGGTTCAAAGGAAACTGCAAAGCATATTTTTGTGAAAGAAATAAAAACTAATGATAAAAAATACAATGAAATCATTGAAGCTGCAAAGGCATGCCCTGTCAACGCAATAGTTGTTGAGGACAGGGATTCGGGAAAAATCATGGTCGGAAACAGGGTAGAAAAATCAGGCGCAAAGGAGATAACGGCAGAATACGACGATTCAAAGGAATTCACGATAGACAAAGAAGGCTATTTTCTCATAAGGATAGACGGGGGCAAAAAGCTGATAGAAGCGGCTTTCTGCACAGGAAAGAACAGGATAAAGTTCATTGTAAGGGGGAGGAAGCCCATAGATATCTACCATACAATACTTGCGAAGGAAAAGCTGAAAATAAGGCCGGAGCACGCAGCCTATCTTGGCAGGGAGCTTGAAAGGGCGTACATAGCACTCCATAACAACTTGGCATACACGCAGGACGAAGAATTGAAGTTTTAATGGTATGTAAAGTTCTTCTTGCCGAAAATCCATTTTTCCGTCAAAGAAACATTTATATACTCGAAAATATCTTGAAATATGGGCGATTTGTTTTGGATGAAGAAACGAAAAAATGGCTGAACAAAGCTGACAGCGATTTAAAGCATGCTGGAAATGCCTTAGGAGACAATGATCTTGACTGGGCAGAACTCGCATCCCAGCAATCAGCTGAAAAGGCTTTAAAGGCAGTGTGCATCCAAAATGGATTCGGCCTCATAAAAACACACGACCTTACAATCCTGGCAAGGAAGGTGAAAGCTCCTCTGGACATAGTGCAAAAAGGAGGATTGTTGAACCCATTTTATACTTCAGCAAGATATCCCGATGTTGAGGAACTGATGGATGCGGAGGCAAATAAGGAAGCTGCAAAAGACGCTGTCAAGGCAGCAAAGGCTATCTTACAATGGTGCAAAAAACAGCTCAAATTAAAAACCTAGAATTAGCCACTAAATTCAAGAAAAAAATAGGCAAAAGCATTGATTTAGATAGGTTTATCTTATTTGGCAGCAGGGCAGGGAGCGGATTCAGGCAAGACAGTGATTTTGACCTCTTGATCATATCAAAGGATTTCGAAAAGATTCCTTGGTATAAGCGGGCAGGAAGGTTTTACCTGATGTGGGACGAGGATTACCCATTGGAAATTCTATGCTATACTCCAGAAGAAATAGAAAGGAGGAAGGGAAAAGTAGGCATTATTTCCGAAGCCATGCAGAAGGGCGTTGAGATATAGCAGGATTACCTTTTTTCTACCTACTGCCATTATGACGGCTTCACAACTTCGGCGGTTTTTTATCTATCATTTTTTGGCACAATGAATTTTTTATTGAGAAAAAACCATCCCATCCAAATCAGAACTCATAACCTGCCTCAGCTTCGAATAAAAGGCGGCCTTGCCTTAACCCGAATTGAATAATGGCGGCAAAGCCTAATCAATGAACCTGTACTTCACAAGGTAATAAACAGCCTTTATCCCGTCCCGCCATGTTATCTTCTTTCCCTCGTCGAACTTCCTGCCGTGGAAGCTTATGGGGACTTCCTTTATCCTGTGCCCTTTCTTCAGTATCTTGGCTGTGATCTCGGGCTCGAAATCAAACCTTCTTGCGCGAAGCTTCATTCCCTTTATCACATCCCTTTTAAATGCTTTATAGCAGGTCTCCATGTCAGTTATCTTGGAGCCGTAGAGGATATTTGTTACCAAAGTAAGGAAAACATTCCCAAGGTAGTGCAGCTTGTACATCTTGTCCAGGTTCTTTTTTATGACATCTATCCTTGAGCCATAGACAACGTCCGCTTTTCCGTCAATTATTGGCTTCAGCACGTTCCTGTAGTCTTCAGGGTCATACTCAAGGTCGGCATCCTGCACTATTATCAGATCTCCGGTAGCCTCCCCCAGCGCCGTCCTTATTGCAGCGCCCTTTCCTTTATTGATTTCATGATAGAAAACTCTTACCCTTTTGTCATTTATCTTCCCGAGAATTTCTCTTGTATTGTCCCCTGAGCAGTCATCCACTATAACTATCTCTTTCTCAATTCCGGGGAGGCTGACATCAAGCACCCTCCTGAGGATCTGCCTTATTGTCTTCTCCTCATTGTAAACGGGCATCAGTATTGAAAGCTTCATAGGAAATGGCAAAAACGCGGCTTATTTAAAAATTTGCGCTATTTTAAGGTTGTCCGAAATCTCGCTTTACCTGAACGCGAGCCTGCTCGAACTTGCAGCAAAGGCGAGCGTTCTCGCAGGCAAATCTCGGGTTAGCAGCTTTCGCCCAATTAATGTTTAACATGATATATCGGTTATCCCCGTATGGGGCAACCCCCTGCCCTCATTTACTGGAAAAATAAAATAGGCTCACCTTTGCTGCTAACCTTCATTTCTGACAAAGAAATATTTTACCTATATGCTTCAATAATCCTGTTAATCAGCTTAGTCGTTGCATATCCTTCAATTTCCGGCACCAAGACAACCTTTCCGCCGTTCCTCTCAACCGCTTCCTTCTCTATTATCTGGCTCAGTTTATAGTCGCCGCCCTTCACATGCACATCCGGCTTCAGCACTTCAAGGAAATCTACAGGAGTGTCCTCTTCAAAGACAAAAACGAAATCAACGCATTCCAGCGCAGCAAGCGCTTCTGCCCTGTCCAGCTCCTTGTTCAGCGGCCTCTTCTCGCCTTTCAGCCTTTTTGTTGAGGCATCTGAGTTTATGCCGACAATAAGCGCATCCCCCATGCCTTTTGCCTTCTCAAGATACTTTATGTGCCCTATATGCAGGATGTCAAAAACGCCGTTTGTAGTTACAACTTTCTTTTTTGCATTCTTTAGGTTGGAAACAATTCCCTCCAGTTCATTGAGTGTTTTTATTTTTTCCTTTGCCATTTTATTTTTGCATCAATTCTTTTTTGAATTTTTATTATTGTGCATCTTTAGCCATTGAATATTAAATGTTTTTCAAAATTGTTTCCGCAGCCTCAAAAATATCCTTGCAGACGAAATCGGGCTTTGCGCTCCTTTCCTTCAGTTCAGCACTATGCGTTTCTCCATGCCCCGTCAACAGATAAATTGACCTGCATCCTGCATTGTTGCCCATCTTAACGTCAGATGGATGGTCGCCTATGGCCCATGATTTCTTAAGGTCAATATTATATTCCTTGGCAGCCTCCCTTGCGAACTTGGCGCTTGGCTTCCTGCATTCGCAGTCCTCATTAGGGGCATGTGGGCATATGTGTATTTTTTCTATCTTTATCCCGTTCTTTTTGAATTCCTTAAGCATTTTATTGTTGAACTTATGGACGTCCCCTATAGTGAAAAGTCCCCTCCCGACACCGGACTGGTTTGTTACAATAAAAAAAACATAATCTTTCTGCAAAAGCTTCAATGCTTCTATTGCCCCCTCAATCAATTTAAAATCTTCTGTCCTGTAGGTATACCCATCATCGTGGTTTAAAGTGCCGTCGCGGTCCAAAAAAATCGCTTTTTTCCTGTTAGCCATCTTCAATGCTCTTTTTCAGCTCATCAATGCTTGCAGTTGCAGTTCCTATCTTCGCCACTACAATCCCTGCTGCATAGTTTGCTATCATAGCCGCTTCCCTGAAAGAGGCTCCTGCGGCAAGCGCCAGAGTCAGCGTGGCAACTGAAGTGTCTCCCGCGCCTACAATGTCATAGACTTCCTTCGCAAATGTAGGGATATGCGTTACCTTCCCGTTTTTCTCAAAAAGCGACATTCCCTTCTCCCCTCTTGTAATCAGGACATTGCTTCCAAGATATTCCATGAGCTTTTTGCCCATGCCTTCAATTTCCTCATTGTTGTTGTTTTCCTCGAAAAAATTCGCCATCTGGTGCGCCTCTGTATGGTTTGGCGTTATCAGCGTGGCGCCCCTGTAAAAATCTCTGTGCTGCGGCTTTGGGTCAATCACGATTATCTTTCCTTTGCTGTTGCATAGTTCTATAAGGTTCTCCATAAGGCCCTTTGTGACTGTGCCTTTTGCATAATCCGAGACAATGACTGCATCTATCTCATCTATTCTGCTCTCTATGAACGCAAATATCTGGTCTTCAATATGCGCATCAAGATAGCCTTTCTTCTCATAGTCAAACCTGAGCAGCTGCTGGCTCCTTCCGATAACGCGCACTTTCTGGATTGTCGGTCTTTCCCTGTCTACAAACATCCCGCTTACATCAACTTTTTTCTTCTCAAGCTCCATCACAAGCTCGTCCTTTGCATTGTCATTGCCTACAATCCCCGTCATTACAGCCCCTGCCCCGAGTGAAGCGATGTTATTGGAGACGTTTGCAGCCCCTCCCGGGACAAAGTTTTCCTTTGTAACGGCAACTACCTGCACAGGCGCTTCAGGGCTAATCCTGTTGACTTCCCCCCAGATGAACTTGTCGAGCATTATGTCCCCCAAAACCATGATTTTCTTTCCTCTGAATTTGCCCAGTATCTTCAGTAAGTTTTCATTTGCCATAAAGCTCCCCCATGTAGTCTTTTACCGCGTCCCTGAAATTCCATTTTGCCTTCCAGCCCATCATCTTTCCGCACTTTGAAGTATCAGCCTGCGTCCAGTTCTGGTAATTATTGCCGTAAGGATTGTCAAAATATTCAGGCTCAAGAGAAGTTCCAAGAGCCTCATTCAGCGCTTCAACAACCTCATTGAATGCTGTTCCAATGCCAGTGCCTATATTGACAACGCAACTCTGATTCGCATACTGGGCATTTATAGTCGCATCAACCGCATCCTTCACATAGATATGGTCCCTCTTTTGCTGCCCCATCTTAAATATTCTTGGGCGCTTTCCTGCCTTCATCTGCTGCGAAAGATGGTATATCATGGATGCAGGCCTTCCCTTGCCCTGCTCATGCGGCCCGAAAACATTGAAATATCTTAAACCGAAAATATGCATCTTATTAAACAACGATTCAGCAATCCTGTCCATCTCCAGTTTTGATTTTGCATATGCGCTCAGTATGTCTTTCTCCTGCTCTTCCCTTTGCGGAGCAGGCCCATTCCCGTACATTGATGCAGAAGATGCATAGATAAGCTTCGCATTGTTCTTCCGGGCAAGCCTTACCATATTTTTGAAACCACTTACATTTTTGCTGTAGGTCTCTTCATCATTCGGGTATCTTGGGTCTGTTATCGCAGCCTGATGGTGTATAATGCTTATTTTTTCCTTAAAATCAAAAGGCTGTGAAACATCCGCTTCAATGATTTTTCCCTTAAATCCCTTTAAATTCTCCCTGTGCCCTGTAAAGAAATTATCCATTACAATGACTTCATTCCCTTGCCTTTCTAGTTCCAGTGCAAGATTGCTTCCAATGAAGCCTGCCCCTCCCGTCACTAGGATTTTCATTCTAATTCCAAAGCCTCCAAATCAGCTTTTCCGGAAACTTCATCCCTGTAAGAATCCGAATCCTCATGGTGCGTGGAAAATTCCACAATCTCAGAATCTTCAAGCCCAGTGAACCTGTGCTTCTGCCCCGGCTTTATGAGCATTGAATCTCCAGGATTCATGACGTGCTTTTTCATTCCTATTTCCAGCAGAACCTTTCCTTTCAAGATGTAAAAAGTCTCGTCCTTCAGCTTGTGATGGTGCATCGAGCACCTGTAACCCTTGTTCAGGACAAGTATCTTGCCGCAGTAATCCCTATTCACGATCCATACCTCCTTTCCCCACACTTTATCAACTTCCTTGCGTTTTGTCATAGAGTATGAACTATTCATACCTAGACTATATAAGCTTTTCGGTAGAAATATTGCCTGAAGCATATACTTTAGCATAGAAAAGTATATAAAGTATGAACTTTCAATACTTTGTAATACTATGAAAGAATCCCTTAAAGGAGCACTGTACATTGTATCTGCAATGCTTATCTTTGCTTTCTTCGGGATATTCCTCAGATTTCTTAACCTTCCTTCACTGGTTGTCGTGTTTTTTTACTTCATGCTGACAGGAGTTTTTATGTTCATTTTTTTCTTTTTTAAAAATAAGTCAATAATAATTGTAAAATCCCATTGGCACCTCATCATCCTCCTTGCTTTATTTAACATAGGCAACAATTTCTTTTACTTCCAGTCTTTTTCAAGAACAACTATAAGCAACGCCGTGGTCACGCATTATACCGCGCCAATATTCGTTGCAATTCTTGCGCCTTTCCTTCTGAAAGAGAAGATGGACAGGGCCACATTATACGCTCTTGGAATCTCAATCATTGGATTGCTGTTTATAACTTACAATGACCTGTCTTTTGGCTCAAGTCATATAGCTGGAATTGCATACGGCATTGCCTCCGGATTGATGTACGGGCTCGTCATAATAATCGTAAAGCACCTTTCGGGAAAGCTCAGCTCTTTTTCCATCATAACCTATATGTGCCTTCTTGGAGGGTTTATCCTGTCGCCTTTCGCTTTTGCGGCTGATGTGAATTATGGCCCAAGGCTCATCTTCATGCTTGCCCTCTTTGCAGTATTGTTCGGCGTAATTGCAACCTCATTTCATTTTGCAGGCATAAAGCGCGTGAAATCACAGCACGCAGGAATCCTGGCATACGCAGAGCTTGTGGCAGCACCTATATACGGGCTCATATTTTTCAATGAAATCCCGGCATTAAGCACGATAATCGGAGGCATCATGATATTCATTGCAGGTTACCTGATAATGAAGGACCCAGTCAACTTAAGGCGCCATTTTGCTCGGCGGTTTTTTTGATATTTTATTTTTTTTGAAATATCGGAGTTAATTTACTGAGAAAAAACCGTCCCTTGCCTTAATCAGAACAGGTAACCTGCCTCGCAAAAAACAATGAGGCGGCCTTAAGCTGGCCTTGCTTACCAAGGAGGGAAAAATGACAAAGCCAAAAATAGCCATAAGTCTTGACAAGCCCCTGCTGGACTTGATAGACAGCAAGGTAGATGGAAATGTAATCAGGTCAAGGTCGCAGGCGATGGAATATTTCCTGAGAAAAGGCCTGAGGGAGCAGTCAGTCAACACTGCAGTCATCTTGCTGTCAGGAGAGCATCAAAAGACTTCATTGAAGCAGCTAAAAGGGAAGACACTGATACGTAACCAGCTTGATTTTTTTAAAAATAATAGTATCTCCAATGTTTTTATTGTAACACAGCATACTAAGGATATAAAATCCCTGCTGAACGAAATTGCCGATTCCTCCCTGAATGTGGAAGTGATTGAAAAAGAGGCGAAGGGAAACGCAAAAGCCCTTGAATCAATAAGGGAAAAGATAAAGGGCAATTTCATCGTAATGTCCGGAGACACATACAACGATTTTGACCTCATAAAGATGGCATCAAAGCACCTTGAAATGGACAAGATGGCAACAATGGGATTAATGACGAGGGAAAAGACTGCAGGATACGGCACCGCAATCCTTGACGGGGACTTCATAATAGACTTTGAGGAAAAGCCACGGCATTCTTCAACGCAGATTGTCAATGCAGGAATCTATATCTTCAAGCCGGAAATATTTGAGCTGTTTGATAATGTCAACAGCCTTGAGAAGGGCCTTTTCCCGAAGCTGGCAAGGATGAAACAGCTCATAGGATTCTTTACTTACGGGGAATATTTGCATATGGAATAAAAAGATTTTTAAGTTAGGGCACCATTTTGGATTTATGGAAACTGCCAATGTCTCTTTGATGCCCACTCAAGCCCTAGATAATGCTAAAAACATAGCCGAAAAAATAAGGTTAATTGGCCGCAACTATCTGGAGGGCCGAAGAGAGGGCATGCATTTTAGCGATTTAATCCGAGAAGAGTGAGATTTCAGTGCATCCAGCCGTAAAGTCCGGTTACAGGAGAGCTAAGGGCTACCTTGGAACCGTAAAGAAACCTGATGCAGGCACCCTTATTCAGTATGCTTATCATGCATACGTTGCTGCGCGAATTATGGAAGAATGTTATACTCCAAAAACAGAAGAGCCTTTAATTAAATCCTAAACAATTTTAATGACATCCTCAACCTCAATATTCTTCATGCACTTCTGGTAATCCTCAGACTTCTTAGGATAAAGGCAGTCAGGAACCTGCCCCTTGTGGACATTTACGCAGGGCGAATATTTGCAAATCTGCCCTTTATACACAGCCTTGTTCCCCTTCCCCAAAGGCCCGAACCTTACAGGAATATTTGGGCCAAATAATCCTATTGTCTTCACGCCCTGTGCAGCGGCAATGTGCATCGGCCCGGAGTCATTCCCTATAAACAAGTCAAGCTTTTCAGCAAGGCAAAAAAGCTCCCTCAGTGAAAACATGCCTGTTGAATTCATTACTCTGCCCTTATTGCTTATCCCGACAAGCAATCTCCTGTTCAGTTCCTCCTCTGAAGCCCCTCCTATGAGCACTATCTTAGCATTCTTTTTTTTCTTCATGAGGAGGTTGCACAGCTTCACATACCTTTCAGCCGGCCACATCCTGCTCTTTGCGGATTCAGCCGCGCCTGCAGCTATCCCGATAAGAAAATCCCCTTCTTTTATCCCATTGAGCTTAAGGTAATCGCCAACTATCTGCCTGTCCCTTCCTGTATAATGCAGCTTGGCAAGCCCGTTCACGGCAGCATTTACTCCGATTTTCCTTGCAAGGCCCATGAACGTCTCTGCAGCATGCTGCCTGTCATTATACTCAGCGTGCAGGTCGTAAAGCTTTGCCCTTGCGCCATGTGAATACCCAAGTGAATATTTGCCAACAAAAAAAGAAATGATGGAAGATACGCTCAGGTATTCTTCCATATCGATTACAAGATCGAATTTATTTATATTATTCAGCATGAACCCTGCTACTGAAAATGGGTCCATTGAAAGCACGATAACATCGCTTATATCCCTGTTTCCATAGAAGACATCGGCATTCCTTGAGGTTGCAAGCACTTCAACCATTGCATTTTTATGGCTCCTGCAAATCTCATTTATAGCGGGCAGCGCCAGTATTGTCTCTCCGATTCCCCAGAGCTGAACTATAAGTATGCGGTTGTAAGAGCCGAGCTTTTTCTTTCCCTTGAAAAGCGCAAGAAAATTGACCAAAACACTGCCAATATACCTGTCAGCTGTCTTTATCAGGCTTACCGCCAAATTGGCACCTCATTTTTTCCTGTCTATAGCTATTTTCCTGACAACGTCCTCAAGCTTTCTCTGGTTTTTCCGCACGATTGTGTAGGTATAAAATGAAACGAATATCAGGAAAAGGAAGCCTGCGATTATGAAAAAGTCAAGCGCTCTTCCTATGCTCAGTGTTGAAAGTATGGGATCGAGTATCTGAGGCATTAAAGTAACTGCAAGGAATGCAGCCCAAAAAGCCAGCCAGAACCCGTATTCTTTGGCAGTAAATTCTTTCCTCTTGTGCTGCAGAAAAGTGTAGTATATCATGAAAAACCCGAAAATCATCCCAAGAATCTGCACTCCGAGTATTTTTGCCATTTTCCCTCATATATTGTTAAGCTTCCACATCAGCAGGTTGAACACTATTTTCACTCCGTCAAGCACTGTAGTCCCCTTGTACCTGTCCGCATAAAGCGTCCCAATCTGCACTTCCCCGTACTTGAGCCTGTGCTTTCCGATTTTTGTAATCATCTCGCTCTCCATGCTGTAGTCATTGGACTTCCACTTTATCATTTTGTACGCTTCTGCGGTAAAAGCCCTGAACCCGCACTGGCTGTCCCTGACTTCTATGCCGTATAAAAACCTTATTGTTTTGTTTATGAGCCGGTTGCCGAACTTTAAAATAAGGGGCATGTTCCTGTCAAGTTTCCTGTATCCTAAAGCAATGTCGTTCCCTTTGAGAGCCTCTAAAAATCTAGGTATGTCAGACGGGTTGTGCTGTGAGTCGGCATCCATGAGCACTATTGCCTCAAAGCCTTCCGTAAGGGCATATTCGCATCCCGTCTTTGCAGCAGAGCCTTTTCCAAGGTTCGTTATATGCTGCAGCAGCACTGCCTTCTCCTTTAAGGCAATCTCCCCTGTCGTATCGCTGCTGCCGTCATCTACGACAATTACTTCATCAGCGAATTTTTTTGCTTCTCTGCACACTTCTCCGACATTCTCAGCTTCATTGTATGCGGGAATTATCACAGCGGTTTTCATAGAAACAGGCAAGGAACTATAGGTTTTAAAGGTTATGGTCTTGCAAAGTAAAGTCCTTAATGCACAAAGCACCGGCTATGGCGGTGCGACGGTTTTCCGCTTCGCTCCAAACCTACTCGGCATTCCTTTGGAATTCCTAAGCCTGCTGCTATAGTAAACAGAAAACACTGAAAATAGGGCAAGAGTAGCCAATATGAGAAGCAGCAAGAACAGATTGACGTTCTTTTTCATATCTAATCAATATTTTAATAGAAAATTTAAACTTTTCTTAAGCAGCAGTAGAATTCCCTTCCTCAATCCCATCCCAATCCACTTTCCACACTATTATCCTGCCGCCGAAAATAGTCCTTTCATCGCTGAACTTCTCAAAATGCTTCAATCCTATTCCTTCCTGGTAGAACATCCTCGTGAACATTGAGCCAGTAAGATCAGCATCCATCTGCACGGCAGTAAATCCCTCTCCATTGTCCACCAAAGCCATGCCCAGATTCCTTCCGTTTGTCAGCACAATCGGCGCTTCTTCAAAGCTTTTTAGAGTATAATTGCCGCCTATATGGAAGCCAGCCTTTGCCGGATGAAGAATGCCCTGCCCGGAATCTGCGAAGGAATCCATTGCCGTCAAATTAAATTCTACATTTCCGCATACTATGGAATCATTCCCTTTCTGGCTGCACCCGGCAGTGCCCGCATACCCGGGCCACGGCGCAATCCAGTTGTTGGCACCTGTGCTGTCAGTTATAGATTGCACTTCAAAGAATATTTTCTCAGCTTCATCCTTGCTGTATCCAAACCTTTCCTGCAGGAATTGCGCGCTCTTTTCAATGTCATTTCTGTAAGCATCACTCTTCAGGTAATTGTAAATCAATGCCCTGTTGAAGTCCCAGCTGCCAAAGTGCGCCCACACTCCGCTCTTCGCAACCATGTCCTCGGAAGTTATGAAAAAATTCTCAGGCGGGCTGCAGTGTGTGTATTCCAGCATCTGCTCTACCTCTTCATCCTCAAGATACCTTTCATACACTTTTCTGGCGCCTTCCCTGTCCAGCACCATTGCCTCATTCAGCACATCAACAGCCTCCGGCTGGTCCCGCGTATGGTTATCAATCATCCCAAAAGCTTTCGAGCCGCCCCTGAAAACCCCGCCGCTGCAGTCAAGCGTCCTCAGTATTCCGACAGCCATGTCCTCATCTTCGGTGAGCAGCACTTTCCCGATCCAGTGCGCCTGCGCCGTATTTTGGGATGTCCCGTCAAAAGTCACAGCCCTGTCAGCCCAGTACTTGAACCAGTGCCCGTAATCCCACCACGAATTCACTATGGCATCCTCTTTTGAGTTATCTCGGATTTTCTCCAAGGATATTCTCCAGTTGTCATTGAACAGCGGAATTTCGTTTCTTGCGGTGTTTGCCGCCGCCCTGTAGGGCCCGATAAGGAGAGCTAAAAGGAGTGCCACCACGATGAATCTGGAAAGTGACTGGTTGATGTGTATGGATCCTGAAATATATTTATGCGAAAATTCATAAATTCTCCCGAAGGCAGCTCCAAATCCTATTCCGAAAGCCGGCACAAGAAGCAGCAGGAACCTGACGCCTTTTGTGCTGGCATAGATGGTGACAAGGAACCATATGGCAAGAAAGATTGAGTACTTTATGTCGATGCCTTTGTCCGCCTCTATCATGGCAAGCATTATCCTTGCAGCAATCGGTATGCTTGCCAAAAGAAGGAACAGGTTAAGGTTCTGCACATTCAGTGCAAACACGGCGGCATACCATGCTATGCTTGCAGGCACGAACCATTTTTTTCTGCCCTTGCCGTCTGAAAGGGTTAATGTGACGCCTGCTAAAGCTAGAAGGAGAAACGGCGCTGTCCCAAAGCCTATCTGGCTTATCACTGACCCGAGTGATGCGGGGTTCTGCTCGGCAACTGTCGTGAAGACATTTGGCCAGACGGTTGCAATGCCTCCTGTTGTTATGCCGACTTCCTTCAGCCTTGCAAATCCCATCGGGCTGCTGTAGAACTGCTGGAATCTTCCCAATCCCAAGGTTGCCGAGATAATAATTCCCGAGAGAATGAAAAATAAGGCAATGAACAGCATGCTGTTCTTTATGGCCCAGCTGTCCAAGAATTCCCTCAGGCTGCTGAAAAGCTCCTTCCTGTGCACGACAGCAAAGTACCCTATGTACATGGCAGCCGAAGCGAGCACGAAATCAAATATATACCACCAGCCGCCTCCCCACGCGAAGCAGTAAAGCGCTATCAGTATGCTGTTGATTGCGGCTAGGGCAGCTGTCTTCCTGAGGCTCTTCGAGTCAAGCGCCTCGATGAACACCCAGGCAATTAATAAAGGAAAAAGAACATTGTATGCGTCTGTATCCGAAAAGCCCGCCGCAGTCCTCGTGAGGAAGGAAGGATGTATGGCGACAACAAAGGCAGCAATAAAACCGCCAAAATTTCCCCCGATTTTCCTTGCTATGAAAAACGCGGGTATGACTGCAAGGGCGGAAAGGAGCACTGGCATGTAAAAGAAGATTGCCATCGGGCTTGCATCGGGGTTCAATGCCCTGACAGCCGGGATTAGGTAGGAGCTTAAATATGCATGAAACCTGTCGTATGGAACAGGCCTTCCGCCCGGGGCATACATGCGGTTATCCCATTCAATGCCGTTCCTTAACTCATCGCCCGGATGCCCGCTTTCCATTATGTTTTCAGTGTACCTCAGCCAGAAATACGGGTCTATCTCGAGAAGGTAAGTCTGCCCGCTGTCGTCTTTCATCTTCGATTTGAAGTAATCGGAAGTCGCCCTTACCTGCTCGTCTATCTGGGCTTTGTTCTGCTCTATGAAGCCCTGCATCTGGTTATTCACGAGAATATCGCGGTTCTGCTGCGGCAAATTTGGATACTGCTGGTTTACCTGGGATGAAATCTGGCCCTGTATGCTGCTGATAACAGAGCTTGCCGCCCAGTCGTCCGTTATAGGGAGATAAGCCGGCTGCATCCTGAGGAATACCGAGAAAAATAACGGGATAAGGATGAGAAGCAGCACTTTATGCCTTAATATGAATTCCCATCCTTTTCTGAAATCAACCTGAACCTCATCTTCATGGCTTTCTCTTTTTTCATCATCGCTTTTTTTGAAGATATTCTTTATGTTCTTTAATTTTGAAAAGTCAATGCCTACCTCATCATCGTCTTCTTTCGGGCTTTCGGCTTTTTGCGCTTTTTCACTTTCCCTGCCTTCACTTTTTGATGAAAATATGCCCTTTATTCTTGAAAAGTCGATGTTTATTTCATCATCATCGCCTTCTGCCTTATCATTTGTTTCTGATTTACCCTCTTTCTTTGGATCCTCTTTGCCCTTGGCTCCTGAAAAAAACCCCTTTATCTTTGAAAAATCAATGCGTATTTCGTCGTCATTGTCGTCTTCTGCTTTATGTTCAGCGCTCTTTGGCTTTTCTTCTTTCCCCGCGCCGCCTTTGCCTTTAGCCTTTGAAAAAAACCCCTTTATCTTCCCAAAATCTATATTGATCTCATCATCATTTTCTTCCTGCGCCTCTTTTATCCTTTCCCTTTCTTTCTCAAGCTCCTTTTCAGAAGGCTCGTCAACAATCTTTAGGCCCCCCAGCTTTCCTTTCTCCTGCGCCTCTTCTTTCAGGCGGCTTATTCCCTTTTCTGCATTTTTATCTTCTTTTGTTTCAATGCTTTCCTTTGCATTGCTGCCGCTTTTTGGGCCCGTATCCGCTGCCTTTTCCGGCTCTGCACCTGCCTTTTTCTTCCTCTTAAAGAAATTAGTGAGCCTGCTGAGGTCTATTTCTATGGCATCGTCATCTTCTTTTTTCTCTTCCATCCCTGTCCGCGGAACAGATGGCGTTTTAAAAGCTTTTTGATTGATAGGTATGCCAAGTCAAGCCCGCCTTTTGTTTGAGGCTGAGGCAGGTCACGCGTTCTGATTTCAAAAGGAACGGTTTTTCAATAATAATAAAATCCAATATTTCCATCAAATAAAACAAATAAAAAACCGCCGAAGCCTCAGGCGGCTTAGACTTGGCTCAAAGCGCAAACCTCACATACTTCAGGAACCTCGGCTCCTTCATAATCAGATTCAGCACCAAAGGTATCGGCGTGTCCCTGTCATATTTGTCAAGAACATTTTTTACTTTCTCGGAATCCATAAGCCCCAGAAGGTAGTCATAATCGCTGTCAGTAAACCTGTTCAGCATCTTCCTTATCTTAAGGTGCAGCCTTAATTCTTTGCCGGACTGGAGCATGAATGCCTTTTGGTAGTCTTTTTTCCGCACTATGCAGTCAGCTAATGTATACCCTGCCTTTATAGACGGGATTATCCCGCCGCCCGTAGTTGCCTTGACATGCGATGCGGCATCTCCGATAAGGTAGACATTGCCTTTTTGGATAACCTGCTTGGGATTGTGTATCGGAAAAATTCCGGATTCCCAGCACAGCACTTCCTCTTTTCCTGTCCTTTTTTTAATGAGCCTGTAAAACAGCTCCTTGGCATTCGCCCTTGCCCCCAGCCCAAGCCTCGCAATTTTTTCAGATTCAGGCACAGCCCACCCGAAAAATTCCGGAAAGTCCTTATTCGAGAAGTAAGTTTCAAACTCGTTCATGTCCATGCTCAATCTTACTTTTGCCTGCATTCCTATATAGAAATCAAACTTCCTCCCAATGCCTGCTGCCTTTCCCACAGCTGAAGAGGGCCCGTCAGCGCCCACAATGTCGCCGGCAGCAATTTCTTTTGTTTTATTATTTTTTTTATCCTTGATTTTTATCTTATTTTTTCCATCGAATCCAAAGAATTGGTGGTTGAGAAAAAGCTTTGCCCCTGCATCCACAGCCCGCTCAGCCATAAATCTGTCAAACAAATTGCGCCACATCACGATTTCGCTGACACGGGCGTCAATCCTTTTGTTTTTGCTTACAACAACAACCCTGCCGCATTTATTGGCAATCACTTTCTGAGGCAGCTTTACAAACCTATCAATGGAATGGGTGATGATTCCTGTACACTGGACCGGACTCCCGACTTCACTGTGCTCTTCAAACACAGCAACTTCCTTGCCCGCTTTTGCAAGAAGGTAGGCAAGATTCGTTCCCGCGGGCCCTGCACCTATTATTGCTATCATGGCTCAAGGCCTTTTTTAATATTTTATAATTCTATCTTTTTTATTGCAGTATCTTCTCCTGATGCCTGTACTCTCCAATGTTGGGCAACATTTAAAAAACAATGGCAACAACATAGCATGATGGCATCAAAATTTTATTCAATAGCTTTCCTCATGATTTCCTTAATCCTTGCTTCATGCAATAGCGGCATTGAAGCCGTTGAAAAAATAAATGAAAGCAATAAAGCCACGGAAACCTTTGAAAGAGGCTTCACAGGCATTGATGAGATAACCATAGAAAAAATCAATCAAACTCTGATGCTCGCAGGACAATACTTTCTCAATATCCAAAATCCCGATGGCAGCCTGCAGTACCTCTATTTCCCTCAGGCACAGCAATTCTCAAGTGCAAACAACATGATAAGGCAGTGGATGTCCACAATCGCCCTGGCTGAGATGCGCGATTATACCAGAGATGAAAAATACGGCAGGGCATTTGAAAAAAACATGGAATTCAACTTCAGGAATTACTATGCAGAGGATGGGGCTCTTGGGCATATACCCTATGGAAACGAGTCAAAGCTGGGGGCGGCGGCATTTGCATTAACTTCGGCAATAAAAGATGATGGCAATAAGTATTCAGGCCAGCAAAGGAAATTAACAAACCTTATATTATACCTACACAACCCTTCCGACGGCAGCTTCCGCACCTTTTATTTCCCGAAAGAAAGAAATGACAACCAGAACTTCTATCCCGGAGAGGCAATGCTTGCCCTTATGATTTTATATGAAGAGGCCGGAAATGAAACTTACCTTGGCGCAGTGAGGCAGTCATTTGATTATTACTCCGCTTACCACAGAAAAAACCCGAATCCTGCCTTTGTGCCGTGGCATACAATGGCTTTGTACAGGCTTTACCAAATAGGGCAGGATGCAAGGTATTCAGACTTTATCTTTGACATGAATGATTTTTTAATCACAATCCAGAATAAAAGCTGCTCCAGCCCCGGGAATTTAGGAAGGTTTTACGATCCAAAAAGGGGCTATTATGGCCCTCCGCACGCTTCCTCGGATGCGGTTTATGTTGAAGGCCTCACTTATGCATACAGGCTTGCAAAAGAGCTTGGCCGCGAGGACAAGGCAGAGAGCTACAAGGAAGCCATAATCCTCGGAACGCGCTCATTGGTTGAGCTTCAATATAAGGAAGCTGAAGCAGAAAACCGCACAGACGCCTATATATTATTGGGCGGCATCCGCACCTCAACAGAAAGGCCGGAGATAAGGATAGACAACAGCCAGCACACTATAATGGCGCTGCTGCAGGTTCTTCATACATTCTCTGACGATGATTTAAGGGAATTCATAGAAAAGAATCCGCAGTACGTTTGCCCGTGATTTTATTGCTTTATTTTTTATTATTTTTTTGTTTTTATTGATTATTTCTTTTTGATTGTTTTTATTGAAATTCCTCTTTTCATTGTTAAAATTTTCATTGGGTGTAAAACACGGTGCTTTAGTGCGATTTTTTCATTTTTTTGAAGTTTCTTTGCTTATTGGTTTTTTGTTTTCCATTTATTTTTATTGAAATTTCTTTGTTGGCTTTTCGCTTATTGAATTTTTTTGGATTTGTCCTTCCCTGTTTTGCTGAATCTCAGTTTCATTGAAGTTTTATTGCCTAAAATCCGCCTATGCCTATAATTATAGTACAGCCCCATTATAGTACAGCCCCATTATAGTACAGCCCCTCCGAACCAATACGTTATCATTCCAGAATGGTTACAATTTAGAAAGGTTTAAATATTCTAGCGGTTTTGCAGTAAAAAGTTGTGGGGTTCTAGGTACATACTTAGTAGCAGGCCCTTCTGTTCCGATTGCGCAGGCGCAGCCAAAGCCTGCCCAAGTAAAGCCTAAGAAAGGTCAAAATGTCCATTATATGCCGATTACACAAGGCAAAGATCTGAAACTTGATAGCATTGTTTCGCTTGGAAATTATAAGCTTACAGCACCAGATGATAGTTACCTCCAAGGATTTCTTTCAGATGGCATACTGACTTCATTAGAGAGAAGGCAAGCTGTAGCAAAGGCAAGGGTAAACCACAAAAGAAATTTTGCTGTAGTTGAGGCTGCTTCTAGTGATGGCAAAGAAAAATTAACAATAAGGGTCTATGAAAATTCAGTTGAAATTTTAAGTGCATCTACAAGTACAGTTTCTGCTCAAGCAAAGCCAGCAGGGCTTGAGGGGAGATTATCTCCCGGAACTGTAACTACGGACAGCAAAGGTCAGCCAAAGATATTCGCTCAATTGCCAGTAGAACATTACAGGCTTGATACAGGGGGAGATGTCATGAGGGCTTTGAAAGACCTGAAGGAAGGCAAAAACCCAGGCAAGATTGAAGCGGCTGTCACGGACTACGCACAGCGAAATTACGATTTGCCGGTCGCTTTAAGCACTCTCTTTTTTGACAAAGGCGGAACAAGAGCATCAGCCCAGGTTGGCTATAATGATTGCGACCCGTTCGGCATGGCTGCCAAGAATACGGTCAAGTTTGGTGATTTGGTCAAGTCAAAAATACTTACCACAGAGCAGATACTCAGCATGATGTATAAGGCAGGAGATTCTATAGTGGTGCTAAGCTGCTCAGATTACAAGACAATAGAGAAGGAAAAGAAGAGATTCAGGATGCATGGGGAAACAAGCGATGGCAAAGATAATAAATACAATTGGAGGTATAAATGGAACTTAGAAGGCGATAAACTGGCAGGTAAGGTTGTTTCTATTACTCGTGAGCAGGGCTACAGGATTATTGAACAGTTCTTTGGTGGAGTGTATGACGGGAAGACAATCGATCAAATCAGAAGGAGAATAGACGGGCACCATGCGCCGTACTGGAGCAGCAATTTCAACGGCCAGCTTGCAGGCTCAAATAAGGTGACAGTAGCGCCCGCCCCTAGAGATAATTCTGGGCAAATACAGAATGATTTCGTCTTGCCAAGAGGGCATAAGTTCTACCTTCCAAGAAGCAACTTGCGGAATTAATAGGTGAATGATATGAAAAGCGACATGACAAAAAAAGCCCTGATTGCAATCGTCATACTTGTAATGATATTTTCTATACTGTCTGTCTCAGTCCTTGCAGAAGGGGGAGATGGCGACGGTGACGGAGATGGAGATGGCGACGGTGACGGAGATGGCGACGGTGACGGAGATGGCGACGGTGACGGAGGAATAATAATAGCAAACACAGCACCGGTGCTTAATGCAATAGGCAGCAAGTCAATAAGCGAAAACCAGCTGCTCCAGTTCTCAGTATCAGCATCTGATCCGGAAGGAAATCCTTTAACATTCTCAGCAGGCAATCTCCCATCCGGAGCAAGCTTCTCAGGCACAACCTTTTCATGGACCCCATCATTTTCACAGTCAGGCACATACTCAGTGGCTTTCTCTGTAACAGACGGGGAATTCACAGACTCTGAAACAATCACAATAACGGTTAACGATGCAAACAGGGCGCCTTCAATAACATCCAGCCCGGTAACAGCAGGGCGTGAAGGATATGCTTACAGCTATGATGTTAATGCTGCCGACCCTGACGGCGATTCAATTTCATTTTCATTGGCAGCTGCTCCAAGCGGAATGTCAATCAACTCAGCTTCAGGATTAATCAGCTGGACACCATCCTCAGCGCAGGTTGGCAATAACGCAGTCACAGTACAGGCTTCTGACGGAAAGGGCGGCGTCGCTTCACAGTCATTTACAGTCAGCGTATCAGTAAACAACGCTCCTGTAGTTGACATAACCCATCCTGACAACACTCACAATGACTTTGTAGCAGGATTCCCTGTAAGGATAATTGCAAGGGCAACAGATGCAGACAATGACCCGCTATCATACACACTGACTTATGGCGACGGCCAGTCAGCTGCAGGAAATGTTGTTTCAAATACAATAAGCCAGATACACACTTACGCTGCTGCAGGCACTTACACGATAACAGCAACTGCTTCCGACGGAGCAAAAACAGGCTCAGACGCGCAGTCAGTGTTAATATGGCCTTACGGCTTCAACATAACGAACCTTAACTCTTACAACGACTCGAATTTCGTCCAGCAGGACAATACATTCTACAGGAACGAGCCAATGTATATTAAATTCAACGTTATACAGAAGGACAAGGGCTTCATGGTTGCTAACAACATAAACCATGTATACATATTCAACAGGGATAAGCCCTCAAATATATATGACCTCTCAGCTTTCAGCGGAAATGCAAATGGCGTAAATGTAGTGAACGGCCAGCCTTCAGTTCCGGATGGAAGATACTATTATAACATCCCAAGCCTTCCTTTGTCTGACGACATACTTGGATGGAACATAGTGTTTGTCTTCAGCCGCAACCAGACACACGCAGGGCAGGCAGAGTTGCAGATTCAGGTATTGAACAACCCTCTCCAATTGGCTCAGTTCCCTGATGTCACGCTCAATCAAATCTCAGGAAATATGATATATGCAGACGTGGCCCTTGATCCATTGGTCTTTGATGTAGAGACGCCAGACAGCGAAATAACCTGGTCATTCTCAGGCATGGTCAATGTGGCTGTGCAGATACTTGCAGGGCGAATAGCAAGATTTTCAGCAGCCTTGGGATTCCAAGGCAATGAGCAGTTGACCGCAACTGCTAATGACAATGACGGCAGCTCAGCCTCTTCAATATTCAGGGTATTCAGCGGAAATCCGATAATCACATTGACAGCTCCAAACGGCGGCGAGTCCATATTCGGCACAACTTTAATAACATGGGCAGCATCCGACCCTCAGGGAGATGCTTTGACAATAGCCCTTGAATACAGCGCAAATGCAGGGCTTTCATGGTCCACAATAGCTACAGGCCTTGCCAACACAGGCTCTTACAGCTGGAACACGCTTGGACTGCCTCAGGGCACCCAATACCTTGTAAGAGTTACTGCAACGGACTCAAACGGCCTTTCCAGCAATGACGTTTCAAACGCAGTCTTCACAATACTTTCAGGCCCGGATTCAGTCCCGGCAGTAAAGATAAAGGCGGATAAGACAATGGGAGAGCCTCCACTGACAGTTTCATTCGACGCTGAAGTGACAGGAGGAAACGCCCCATTCACTTATGCGTGGGATTTCAACGGCGACAATGTAGCGGATTCAACGGCAAAATCACCCTCAGCGCTTTTCACAGAAGAGGACAAATTCACGGTAAAAGTGACCGTAACTGATTTCGACGGAGACACCGCAACAGATACAATAGTCATTGATACCAGCGACCAGCCTTCTATTAACCCAAGGGAAAAGCTCCATATAGGGGAGATAAGGTTCCCAGAAATAGTTTATCCGGGAGAGAGCGTTGAAGTGCTTGTTAACGTCGAGAACAAAAATTCGCTTGATACCAGCGAGCTTTCAATCAAGGCAGTAGTTCCCGATCTTTCATTGAGGATGAAGGAAGGCAGCGAGCAGATTGGCGAGGGAGAAAGCCTGTCAAGAAGGCTTATCCTTGAAATTCCAAAAGGCACAAAGCCGGGAACCTATGACCTTCTCGTCGAAGTCAATGACCACGACACAAACAGGAGGCGCTGGAGGCAGTTCAGGGTAATCGAATAAAAGTATATTTCCGATTACAATAATAAACCAAAACGTTTATATATAAGTTATTATTACTCGACAATGATTAATATATGTTTTCACTGGCATATGCTAACGAAATCAAAAAGTTTAAATACAAGGTATATTTAAGCTTTTAATACTCATGTATTGGTAAAAAACAAAAACATGCGGGGGTAAGTCAAATGAAGATGTTTAAAATTTTAAGTGTTTTGGCTTTGCTTTTGGTCAGCGTACTGGCTATGAGCAATGTCGCAAGTGCCGTATCGGCAACAATCGACGAGGTTAAGCTTGACGGCGATACTCTGTCTCCTTCTTCAAACAACGCCGTTCTTGACGTAGACAGGGATCAGGAGCTTGAAGTAAGGGTAAGGTTCACAGCAACAGCTAACCAGGACAATGTCCAGGTTGAAGCTGCTATAAGGGGCTACGACCACGGCGATCTTATTGAAGATATAACTGACGCTTTTGATGTAAAGACAGGAAACAGCTACATCAAGAAGCTTACACTTCCTTTGAGAGAAAGGATGGATCAGGGTAAGTATCTTTTGAGGGTCAGGATTGAAGACAGGGCAGGTGCGACTGTAACACAGACTTACACCCTTGACGTGGACACAGAAAGGCACAATCTTCAGGTTTACGACGTCGTTCTTTCACCGGGAGAGACCGTGAATGCAGGCAGGGCGTTGCTCGCTGCAGTAAGGGTCAGGAACAGGGGCGAGAAGGACGAGAAGAACGTTAAGGTAACAGTTTCCATACCTGAGCTTGGCGTTTCCGCTTCCGATTTCATAGATGAGATAGAGAAGAGCGAAGATGATGATGATGAGACAACTTCAGAGGAGCTTTACTTAAGGATTCCTGACGATGCTGAAACAGGCGATTATACACTTGTAACAGAGCTACAGTATGATCTTGGCGATGAGTACGAGACACAGGAGCAGGTTATAAGGGTAGTTGGCTCTGAAAAGGCAATGGAAGAGAAGAAGGAAAAGACAATACTTACAGTAGCTGCTGACGCTCAGAGTTTGCAGGCAGGAGGCGCAGAAGTTGCCTACCCGATAACACTGACAAACGCTGGCTCAACCTCAAAGGTCTACACAGTCACAGCTGATGGCGCATCATGGGCAACCATGAGAGTAAGCCCGGGCAACGTAGTTGTTGTAGGTGCCGGAGAGAGCAAGGCAGTGACAGTATATGTCGCAGCAGCCAAGAATGCGCCCGCAGGCGAGCAGAGCTTCACAGTAACAATAATGAGTGATGACAAGGTATTGAAGCAGCTTGCATTGAAGGCAAACGTCTCAGCTGAAAGCGCAGCTTCCAAGCTTAAGCGCGGCCTAGAAGTCGGCCTTGTTGTCTTGGTTGTTTTGCTTGTAATCGTCGGCCTGATAATCGGCTTCAACAAGCTGAAGGGCGGCGAGGAAGGCGGCGACGAGGAAACTTATTATTAAGTTTCTTTTTTTTCTCTTTTTTCTTTTATAATTTTTCTTGAATTTTCTGTTAATCCCGCTAGGGGGGATATCGAAAAATGAAAGCAGCCAAGCTGAGTTTAATGGTTTTGATTTTGGCTCTTGCTGTAAGCTTGGCAGGTGCCCAGTCAGATTTTAAGCTCTCTTCAGGCACTGAAGTAAGCCTTTGCCCATGCTCAAACCAGGAGTACAATGTCCTTCTCCAGAACCTAAATCCTGTTCAGCAGTCATACGACATAAGAACTAGCGGAGCAGCAGCCGGTTGGGTTACAATAGAGCCCGCTGTCCTGACTCTTGAGGCAAATACAGCAGCTTACATTAAAGTCACAGTAAACAGCCCTTGCAACATTGAAGGCCCTTCAGATTTGAATATCTTTGCAGTAGCCTCTACAGGCGAATACCAATATCTTACACAAAGCCTGGATTTCCTTGCATGCTATGATTATTCATTGTCTTTGGGAAAGCCTCAAGAAATAACAGGAGCCGCTGTTGAATTTGAAGAAAGTCCGGGCACTTCATTTGACGTATGCGAAGGTTCCTCAATAATTATCCCAATCCTTGTTGAAAACAGGGAAAATTTTGGAAATTCCTACACTTCTTCATTAAGCGAAAGCAAGGGCATGGCTTCATTAAGCCCGGAAAAATTTGACCTTGCAGCCAATTCAAGGGGGCTTATGGTTTTGAAGGCTGATGCACTTTCAAGAGGAAACTATCCTATGTCGGTAAGGCTTGTGTCTGGGCTTGGGCAGGTTATAAGGCAGTCAAACCTCACTCTGAATGTCCAGAATTGCTACGACTTTTCTCTTGAAACGGACAAGAGCAGCCTTGAGATGTGCGGCGGCGACAAAGAGCAGGTCTCTGTGGCAGTAAAAAACAATGGGGACATTGCCCAGAATATTGTTTTGAGCGCGCAAAACGCTGATTTCGTGTCATTTGGCAACATTTCAAGCTTCACAATTGCAGCAAGTTCGGAGAGAAAAATTAATCTTGCTGTCTCCCCAAAGCCTGAAGATTCGGGCCAGTTTAAGGCTGTCCTTCTTGCGTCGAATGAAAACATAAACTCGTCAGCGCCGTTAAGCATTCAGGTAACGGGCAGGAATGCCTGCTACAGCTCAGAAGTTGATTTTTACAGCTCCTTGGCTAATCATTATACTCATGAAGTTTATCCCGTAACCATAAAAAACAACGGAATAGCAAAATCCGGTTACAATCTGAGCGTACAGGGCCCTGAATGGGTTTCAGTCTCTCCCGGCAGCATTGAAGTTAACATGGGCAAAGAGGGCATATTCAACCTTCTGATAAGCCCTCCCGAAGATGCAGAGCAGAAAACCTATGAAATCACGATAAATGCAAAAACCCACGGAGAGACATACTCAAAATCATTTTCCCTTGAGCTTAAGCAGGAAAACCCCATCCTGAAGCGCATAAAATCGGCGCTGAATTACTACCAGTACTATATATACGCAGCCGTTGCCATGCTGTTCCTAATAGCTGTGCTGTGGATGCCCGCCAAGCGCAGAATTCAGAAGGCAAAAGAGCAGTATGCGCTATACAAGGAAAGAGCGGAAAGGCAAAGGCAGCGCGAAGAAGAGAGAAGGGCAAGGGAAGAGCAGAGAAGGATTGAAAGGGAAGAAGCCCGAAGAAAAAGGGAAGAGGAAAAAAGGAAGAAGGCAGAGCAGAAAGCAAAAGAGCAGGAAAGAAAAAAAGCAAGGCTCGAGAAAAAAGCCGAGAAAAGGCTGAAGAAATTCTCGGCTAAAGACCACTTCATAGCCGCCGGAATACTGGTGCTTATTGCAGCCTTCGCCCTGCTGTTTTCATACGGGAAAGGCATCGTAAGCTACGCAAAGAATTTCATTCTCCTCTACCAGCTGTACTTTGTAGCGGGCATTGTCATACTGGCATTGCTCCTTATAGTGATAAGGTTCGGAAAGCCGTTCCTTGATTTTCTTATGGAAGACGACAGGAAATAAGGGTTTGTTATAAGGGGAGGTTAGCATCATTATTGCGAGGCTCTTTTATAACAGCATCCAATGAGTTGAGGGGGATGCCCCACAAGGTTTTAGGAAAACCTTGGCCAAAACAGGTATGGCTTGCAGCCATGCGCCGCAGCTAACTTGTGAGGTGACAAGCTGCGGCATGGAGCTGCAAGCTCCATCTTACGCGTCAACCGAGCATAACCGGTTGCGGGGCTTCAACGATACTTTTAAGACAATGGCAATAGCCGAGCCTGATGCTAACCCGAGCGCCAGCGAGCCTTATAACAAAGCCGAAATAGGTATATTTTTTAAAGAGATTTTATTTTCTTACTGCATTTATGGGGATGTAGTATAACCTGGCCAGAATGCGGGCCTCCAGCCATTGGAGCGATGAGCCGGAAGGCGATGATTTCAATGAAAGAAAGCCTGAGATCGGGGTTCAAATCCCTGCATCCCCACTTATTTTTTGCCATTTTTAATAAAATCATAATAAATTAAAACCATAGCCCGATAGGCAAGGTTAACTTAAGGGGGCGCCTCCTTGTTTCTGCCGAGGCAGCGCAATTTTTCTGGGCGCAAAAGGCACGGTTTTTCTTCAATAATATTTTTCTTCAATAATATAATAGGGGCTGTTAATTTTTAATATCAATTAGCTCCTATTATGCTCGAAAGACCTAACAAATGCTATTAAAAGCTTAGGTCTTTCGTTATAGCATGCAATTGTTTCAAAAAAATAAAAAATCAAAAAACCGCTGAGGCAGATGGCGTCCTTAAGTTGGCCCTCTCCCCTGATATGCAATATACAGAAAACTTTAAATAGTACTTAAGTACATAAGTACTTATGGTATTGAAATTTGAGTTGGACAGGGAATTAGAAAATAGGTTTCGGGAAGCGGCTATGAGGAGATATGGCTATAGGAAAGGTGCCTTGCAAAAGGCGACAAAAGAGGCCTTAAGCAGCTGGGTTAATCAGCATTCCAGCAAGATTCCCGAAGTCAAAGACCCTTTTAAGCTGGTAAGGGGCATGTTAAGCGATTTGAAAGGCAAAACAACATCAGTGGAATTGCATTCATAGATGCCAGCATTTTTCTTGAAGTTTTTTTTGATGATGCTAAAGCCGAGGAATGTGAAAAATTTCTGAAGTCTCTGGGCGCAGACGAAAAAATCGGATACACCAGTGATTTTTTGATTTATGCCTGCATCATCGCAATAGAAAACAGGTTCAAGGGCCCCAAAAAGCTGGAAAATGCGCTAATATTTTTTAAAAACTGCCCCAATCTAACTGTGTTAAGGCCCAGGTGGGATGAACTGCATTATGCAATTCAGGTGATAAAATCAGAGAAGCTGGATTTTGACGACAGCCTGGTTGTTGCGTGCATGAAAAGCAATGGCATAACCAAGCTTGCCTCTTTGGACAGGCATTTTGACAAGGTCAGGGGCATAGAAAGGGTTTTGAAGTGATGTTTCCGCTTCTTTTTTCCCCAGCTAAAATCCTATTTTATCTCCCACATTTGTTTTTGACCTCTTTACAAAACCTGCAGGAACTTCGATAACATACATAGCTTTTTTCTTCGGGTTATAGAAAGTAAACGGCCTGAAGCTTTCCTTTATTTCCGCAACTTTTTTATTTTTATCAAGGAAAATCACGTCTATCGGAAAGAACACAAAAAGCATGTGCAGCGGCACAATTCTCTCATTTTCAAAGGAAAAAACAAGCGATTTCCGCTTGGAAAGCATAAGCCCTCTCGCCTTGCCGAAAATCCCCTTGATTATTGTTTTCTCGCCGGAAATAATTGTATTTTTTGTAATGTTCCTTATCATTCCCTATTAAGTTGTCACTCTATAATATTAATCTTTTGCATGATTCCAAAAAGAAAAGTTTAAATACCTATCCTATAAGTCATATCTATTCGTGGGGTGTGCAGCCGAAATTTCCGACTGCAAAAAGAGGCTAAATGGTTAAGGTAAAAAAACAGAATATTTTGTTTGCTTTATTCGCATCATTGCTTCTTATAGTGCTCTATGCGGTGTTTGTTTCGAGTTATGTTCAGACCACTATCCACCCTCCTTATACCAATGATATCATCTATAACCTTACTGTCCAAAGCCTCCAGTTCAACTGCAGCGGAAACATGACCACAGACTTTGCTGCCGACCTGAACGTAAGTAATGTTTCCCTGTACGGCAACTGGAGCGGATCTTACATAGAGGAGAATTCCACAGCGAACCTAAACGGCACCAGTTACAATGGGACTATAGTGTCTTTCAATGAGACAAACATCCCAGAAGGGGGTCCTTATGTCTGGAGTTGCGCTTTTTTCGTTAATTCTTCGACAGCCGACAATAATGTGACAAACTCCACACAAAACAGGACGTTTACAATAGACACAACCGTTCCAAGCTTTAACTCAACAGCATCATCAAACTCTGCACCCTCTACAGGACAGTCAATCAATATTACTATAAAAGCAAACGGCGGCACAAGCGGCATCAAGAACGCAAGCCTGCTGTTGAACGGCACATTCAACAAATCTGTAAGAATACAGCAGGATGTTCCGTATAACTTCTCAGTCAATATCTCATCTGTAGAGCTTGGCAAGGTCTATAACTTCTCTTTCAGGGTTTCAGATTATGCGGGCAATACAAACACAAGCCTGGGCTCTCTTGTTATAGTTGCATCTGACGGAACCGTGCCGGAAATCGCCTTAAGCAACCCGGTAAACCTCTTCAACAATTCCAACGGGACAGTATTCCTCCACTTCACTCCGACTGACAACAACGCTTCTGATGTAATGACCTGCGCAATCAACGTATCGCAGAATGGCGTATCATTGGAAGGCGTTGCATCGAATGGAGTAAGCAATGGGTCTATAGTTGGCATTGACATTACAAGCGGCTCACTTTACACAAATTCAACCGCTTTGAACAACGGAACATACAAATGGAATGTAACGTGCCTTGACGGCGCTGACAATGAGAACACTTCTTTGACAAGGACTTTCACTGTGGATACTGCAGTCCCTCTTTTCAGGAACGTTTCATTATTGAGCACGACCGCATCTCCCTCATTTGAGATGTCTATGACAGCAGTCTGGAACGGAACCTATACAACAATTCAGAAAGTATACCTTCTTGTCAACATTTCAGGCAATACCAATAGGGTAGTAAATTCCACTGCTGTCCTGACTGATAACAACAGGGTCAACCTTAGCTTCGTAATAAACTCCAGTTTAAGCTCCCAAGTCCTTTCATTCAGGATGCTTGGAAATGACAGCGCAGGAAACACGAACACAACACCACTCAATAGCTCGTTCATAGTCACAGTGGATGACGTGGCTGCGCCGACAATTACCCACATTTACCCTGTAAACAGGTCCAATATATCTATCAGCAGCCCATCATTGAACTTCTCGGCATCAGACGTTTCAAATTTAGTTTGTGATGTTAACTTAAATGAAGTGCTTAATGTCACAGGAATCGACCTTAATGCGAGCAGTGGAACGTACAGGAATACTACGGCTTTTGCAGGCCTTGCTGATGGAAGATATAATTATAGCATCAATTGCTCAGACACTTCCGGAAATATTGGGATATCAGGTAACGTATCATTCACTGTTGATACCGCAGTTCCAAGTTTCAACGCAACAAATAACGCAGTTTCAAACTCTGCTCCTGCTACTGGAGCAACAATCAACATCACTGTAAGGGCTACTGATGGTGTAAGTGGTGTCAAGAACGCAAGCCTGCTGGTGAACGGCATTTTAAACAAGTCAGTAAGAATACAGCAGGGCGTAGCATATAACTTTTCAGTTAACATTTCCTCTGCAGATCTTGGCAAGGTCTACAACTTCTCCTTCAGGGTTTCAGATTATGCGGGCAATACAAACACAAGCTTGGGCTCTCTTGTTACAATCGCATCTGACGCAACCGCGCCGGAAATCACTTTGAACAACCCAATCAACCTTTTCAACAATTCCAACGGGACAGTATTCCTCCACTTCACTCCGACTGACAACAATGCTTCCGAGGTAATGACCTGCGCAATTAACATATCATTGAACGGCATTTCATTGAATGGCGTAGTATCAAACGGAACAATCAACGGATCAATAACAGGCATTGACATTACAAGCGGCTCACTTTACACAAATTCAACCGCTTTGAACAACGGAACATACAAATGGAATGTCACATGCCTTGACAGCGCTGACAATGAGAACACTTCTTTGACAAGGACTTTCACTGTGGATAATGCAGTTCCTTCTTTCAAGAATCTTTCCATATCGGACACGACTGCTTCGCCGGCGCAGGTTATTGTGCTTACTGTAGTATGGAATGGTACATACACTTCAATGAAGAACGTAAGCCTACTTGTCAACATATCCGGTCAGACAAATCGTATTGTAAATTCATCTAATGGCACTGTTCCACAAAAAATAAACTTAAGCTTTGCAGTAAATTCCAGCTTAAGCTCTCAAGTGCTAAGCTTCAGGATGCTTGGATATGATCATGCAGGAAACTCAAATAGCACGCCACTTACAAGCGCGTTTATTGTTACTGTAGCTGACGTAACTGCACCGACAATAACAATAGTTTATCCAACAAATAGATCCAACATTACGGCAGGAAGCCCGTCAATCAACTTTACGGTTTCGGATGTTTCCAGCGTGGATTGTGAAATCTACCTGAATGACACAGTTAATGTCACAGGAATCGACCTTAATGCAAGCAGTGGAACGTACAGGAATACTACGGCTTTTGCAGGGCTTTTGGACCAAAAATACAATTACAGCATAAATTGCACGGATACTTCAGGAAATACAGCAAGGACAGGCAATATAACATTTACAATAGACAGGGGCTCCCCGTCAATTGCTCTCACAGCTCCTGCCAATAATTCCAACGTAAGCCTTGCCGGCACGATAACGATAACAGTCGCCGATGATACGACTGCTGTAAAGACAAGGACTTATGCAACGAGTTGCGGCACTTCCGGCTCATTCACTTCAGGAACTGCATTCACGCCTTTTAACGATTCAGGCACAACATGCTCAAGCAAGAATAACACAAGGACAATTAACATCACTGCAATAGACCATGTCGG
>JAGVYR010000043.1 GCA_018303185.1 Candidatus Woesearchaeota archaeon
AGGGAAACTGGATGTTGAATTGCTTAAAATCTATCAGAAAATGGTAGTAAGGGCGGAAGAACTCTTAGGGATATTTTCAAAAGAGAAAGGAAAAAGAGGCAGGTTTACCTATCAAAAACTGCCACAAGCTAATCGAGAGCCAGCCAAAGAATCGTTTGATAATGCTTTATTCTTCTTTAAGAACATAAATAAAATACTATGGAAATAACTACGGCGACAACGTGGATTTACGCACGGCGGGTTTTTGAATTGCATTTAACACCGGAATTCCTGTTTCACGACCCGAACGAAGTGAGAGCGCAGCGTGGTCGAGCGTTAGCGAGAAGTTTTTTTCTTTAGTTCATCCGGCAAATGCAGAAAGCACGAAGTGCAATCTGAAGGAGGAAACAACAATGGCGCAGATTGACGGGGGATGCCCCCTTCGGGGTGTCAATAGGATTTCGCAAAGAAATCCGTCTGCCGCCATTATTGTTGTTGACGACTGATTTAAACGGCTTGTGAAGAAAAATTTGAAATTGAGTATAATAGTGTTAAATTTCCTTGCTGGATGGAGCTTTAGCGACCCTGCAAGGTTCGAGCGCAGCGAGAAAGTATGACGCAGGATTTTTCCCCAAATAAGTGAATTTCTCACGGCGCCAGATGAGGCAGGGGAAGCCCTCTGGGATGCCGAATAGGGCATTTCCGTTTTTGGAAATGGCCGTCTGGCCGCCAATGTGTGAGAAATTGTAGAATAATTTTAAGCATTAAAATAGGAGGGAAAAATCCGAGTAATATTAAATTTAATTCTTGTTAAGTTCGTTTTCGGTTACGAAGTTCTGGAAACCTGCGTCCGCAGAGTAATTTTTAGTGGCTCGTGTTCAATCAAGCGAACAAGGTGAGCAATCAAGAACATACTTCGAGGGGGACATTTCGTTTTAGTCGTTTCGTTCGTCGTAGGTGGAGTTCCATTATTTATTTTGAAGTTTCTCTTCCAATTCTTTGATATTTTTCTTTAATTCAATCATTTTTAATTCTCTTCCAACTGCTAATTTATTGAATTGTTCCATCTCTTCATTTTTTGATTGAAGTTTTTTGGTTCTTTCTTTTACATTTTTATCTAATTCATTAATACTAATCATCGATTTCTTTAGGTCTTCAGTCATTTTATCAAAATTTGATGATAACTCACCAAATTCATCTTTAGATTTAATTTCTGTTTTGATATCAAGATTACCCTTACCTACCTCATTAGTCGTATACACCAGTCTTTTAAGTGGTTTTGATATGGATTTAGAAACAATAATCCCAATTAATAAAGAAAAAATTATAGTAACAAACATAAAAATCAAAGTGTTAATTAGAGAATTTTTAACTATTTTTTCAACCGCCACCCCCCTGGTTTTAGTCTCTTCTTCTTCATCTTGCAGAGCCTCATCGATAGATTCTAATAAGTTTTCTTCAGCTTCTTCGAGTTTATCTTTTGATTCAATGATCCCCTTGTCCGTAATCCCTTTTTCTTTAAGACTTACAATCTCGTCCGAGATATCGGTGAGGATATCCCACCTTTCTTTAATTTCACTTTTAACCTCAGTTTCATCTGGAAAGTATGTTTCAACCAAGATGCCATATCTTAGGAATGCACCCTCAAAGTCAGTCTTTCCTTGATTAATCTTTTCTTTTTCCTCAGTCAAATTTACACCATTGCCAATTTCCATGAATGCCACTTCCATAGTGGAGGCAACAACTTTTAATGAGCTAATCTTAATGTCCTGTAAAGAGTGGACGACTGGAATAGTTTCTTCATCTAACAAATTAAAACTGGTATGGAGTTTGTTGATATTCGTGATATTGAGGTACCCCTCTAGCAGAAATAACAGGATTATAACCGAGAATCCAAAAATTAACTTAAACCTTGTTTTCATTGCTTCTTTTTTTATTACTTCCTTTTTAGTGTATTAAAGATCTTATGCATATTTATATGTTATGATTATTCTACTGATAGTTGTACCAAATTCAAAAAATTATGCTGCTTTATTTTCAAAAAAATCTTTAAACTTAACTCCCCTCTTAGTTTGTAGAAATGTCCCCCTATCAGTCGTTTAGCCACTAAAAATTATTGAACTTAATAGTGTATATACAAACTCTGCTGAATTTTGAGGTTATGGGGTTTGTATACACACAATCTTGATGTCCATGGGGCTTTTTTATGTGCCCACTCCCGAGTTATTGTTTCAGTATTGAAAATAACCACTGGACACTGGACATGCGCCTACATCAGAGATATAAATGAAAAGGATGCATAATTGAATTATGCACAAAAGGGGCATTATACTTTTTCTTACTCAATATGTATCTCTTTCATATCTAATATGTATCACCAATCCAGTATACATTACTTTCTACTAATATAGAACTATGTAATATCATGCAGTAAAATATGTTTTATTTCTTATTGAATATGTAAAATTTCATTAAAACTATGTAATAAACAAAAAACTTTAAATATAAGCTACCCAAATCAGTACACTATTTGGTAATTTAGGCAAAAAGAGGAGCGAAAGCGTAAATGAATAGTGAAAATGCCTCAAATTCTAATGATTCTGATAGGCTGAAGAATGAGCTTAATGCATTAAACACGCTTGTTGAGGGCTTCATAAAAAGCCACAGCCTTTCTTTCAATGATGCCTTCAATTTACTGAAAAACATAAGGGAAGAGAAAAAGCCAGTCCTGATACCTTCTTCAATTTTCAGAAATAAAAAACTGGGCATAATAGAAGCGACTGTAAAATACATGAAAGAAGAATTGAATTTAACGTATCACCAAATTGCGGAAATCACGAAAAGGGATGACAGGGTGGTATGGGTTATGTACAACAGGGCAATAAAAAAGAGCATTGAAAAATCAAAAGTTGAGGAGCCGAATCTTTGGCTGCCTGTTTCTGTATTCACAATAAAAGAATTGGGGCCAATGGAGTCTCTTGCATCTTACATGAAAGACCAATTGGGCATGTCATTGAATGAGATTGCAAAGATGCTGGACAGGGACAACAGGACAGTGTGGGCGTGCTACAACAAGGCGAAAGGGAAGGGAGCCGGATCAAAGGAGAATGAAAGCGGACTTCAGTAAGCACTTTGAGCTTTTGGACGGGGAAAGAAAAGGCAAGGGTAAAGAGACTTTTGCGAAAATAAAGCCAGTTCTAAATTCCAAACCCAATAAAACCGCGAGGCGAGCGTTATGGCAGAAAGCGAGCCTCGCGACTAGCATTGCGGAGCGTATTGAAAAAGTAAATTTAGAAGAGAATGCAATCGAAACAAAAAGGCAATGGAAAAACTCAGTTGAAAAGAATAAATCAGAAAACCTGAAAATAAAACCCTTGGTGCAGAAGATAGCGCTTCCTGACGAAGAAGAAAGCCCGAGTTTCGTATCGCTCAGGGATTTTGTAAAGGAAAGGCCTTTCTTCGTGACCGCTGTCTTATTTGTGCTTGTGCTGGGGATGCTGCCCTATTTTGCAAAGATTGCCGGCTATGAAGCTGATGGCAATTTAAGCATTGCATTGGATTACGGAAGCAACCCATTATACAACCCGGACAACAACGGAATTGAAAATCTCTCTGGAGTGATCGATTTCAGCATAAGCGCTGATGCAGCCGGGCTTAATGAGTCATTCCTTGCAGCCTTATGGGACATCGAAAGCCTTGCTACCGGAGAAAAGACAAGAATATGCTTCGGCTCCCAAAATACATGCTCATATTTCGGGATAAGCGCAGCATCAAATGCGTGGAATGAAACCCTGACCCTTTATTATGGAAGGTACGGCGCGGCATTAAACAACACAGTCTCAGTGCAATTAGTATTTGCAAACTACAGCCTTGAGCCTGAGAATGCATACTCGGACATAAGATATTCATATTGGAAAACACTGCCTGCAATATTCTTCAATGAATCTGCTGCAGGGCTGAACGCAAGCCAGAACAATGCCCCTGAATGCAGCCTGCCGCAGTTTACAGTAACATCAGGAAGCGCATTATCTGTAAACCTGTCTGAATACTGCGAAGATGCGGATGGAGACCTGCTGTCCTACGCTTACACTGGAAATGAAAATGTAACTTTGCAGGATGAGGGAAGCAGCATCGTTTCAATTACTCCAAGGGAAAACTTCACAGGCAATGCAAAAGCAAAATTAACAGCAGGCGATTCAAAAGCATATTCAAATTACAGCCTCGAAATAAATGTGATTGCGCAAGATGGAAGCAGGCCAATATGCAGCCCAATTGGAAATATAGTGCTGGAGCAGGACCTGAGCAGGCAAATCAACTTAAGCAAATACTGCTCTGACCCGAACGGAAGGAATCTTACATACGCTTATTTTGAAACCGCAGGATTCACGATTTCAATTGATAGGGATATTGCTGTAATAAAGCCTGAAGCAGATTTCATAGGGACAAGATACACTTTCTTCACTGCAAACAACAGCCAATCTTACGCTGTTACCAATGTCATAAGCCTTGAATCTGTCGAATCGGTAATGAACGAGACATTAGTGCAGGCAAGGGCAGAGGCAGGCAAGCCTGTAAAGTGGGTAAAGAGGGTATCTTTTGAGAAGCAGAGGGGCAACATAACAATCCAGCTGCCTGAGGAGGCATTCAACCTTTCAATAGAGAAATCTGACGGCATTTCCAAGACAAGAATCCATGAAACAAAAGTTGCAGTGAGGAAAGGCGGGCAGCAAAAGAACCTGAGCGAATATGAAACAGAAAAGGAAATAGAGGCCATAGAAAAAAGGCTCAAAAGGACAGAAGACCAAAACGAAAAAACAAAGCTTCAGGGCAGGCTGAACGGGCTTAATTCTAAGGGCAATTCAGGGCAGAGCTTTGGAATATCCTCATTTGGGATTTCTGCTGCTGCGGAAACAGCACAATCCAGCAATACAGGCACAGAGCTCATCATAAACGAAAGCACGAAAGAGCTCTTCATAGAATTTGAAACAGAGGCGCCTGAGAAGAAAGAGCTTAATCTGAGAAAGGGCAGCAGGATAAAAAGGGTAATTGTATCTTCCAATGTCTCCCTTGAATACAGGAATGTGCTTGTCTCAACCGAAATACCTGAAACTGCATTCAGATACAGCCTATACCACATTATTGATGGAAAATACACTGACGTAACAAAGAATCCGGCATACAATGTCAGCTTCATGGACAGCAACAGCAATGGCAGGTATGACATGATACAATGGACAACGCCGCATCTTTCAGAGCAGCTGTTTGAAATCGGCCTTGCGACAATAAACACCAACAAGTCATTATATCATCCCGGAGAACAGGCAAAAGTGATAATGGCGGTGCTTGACTCGGCAGGCCATCTTGTTTCAGGAGCATCTGTCACACTGGAAATAGCAGATCCGGCCAACTCTTCTTCAGCCTATTCAACAGCGAATGGGACTGTAACAAGCACACAGCCGGGAATTTACACTGCAACATATAGCGATACTGCGCTTGAAGGTAATTACTCAATGCTCGTAAGCGCATTAGGAAGCAATGTCAATGACACAATGCTTTCATACTTCACAGTAAAGCAGGATTACGAATTTGACATATTAAGGAATACGCCTGTAACAATAGACCCGTATCTCGGCGCTTTTCAGTCAGAGATAAGGATAATCTCGCTGGCAAACGTGTCCAGGTTCAATTTCACAGAAGTTCTTCCAATAAACTTCTCAGTCGCTGAAAGCAATGGGGCGGCTGAAGCAATCATTGGAAACAGCCTGCTGCTTACATGGAGCAATCTTACAAATAATTCAATAGTGAATTATTCCGTATTTGCCCCGCTTTCTTCTCCTGAGCTGTGGCAGGCAGGGCCGTCAATAGTGAGCTATGACTACAGCCAGTTTGAAGAAGCAAGGCCATGGTTCATTGCAGCAGACCCTGCAACCAATGTAAGCCTGATGCAGCCTGATGCAGCCGCTCCCGGAATGAGCATTGCCGTGCAGTTTGTAGGGGCATCCAACTTTTCAAATGATGATAATGTCACAGTAAATACGAGCAGCATAATTGTCGGGCCCATTATTGTAACTGACACGGCAGGGGACATAGCAGCCACTGCAGGAAGAGTGCTGACCACAACTTTCTTCATAAGCCCGAATGCTCAGGCGCAGAATGTCCAGGTAAACATAAGCGGCAAGGCTCTCACTCCATTGTTCAGGATAATAGTGCCCACTAAAGGAAGTGGAAATTTCTCAAATGCAGCGGCAGGCACGTACACAATAGGAAACGGGCTTAACGGGACAAGAACACCAAGAGGCACGGTAGTGCTTGATTCTCTTATCATTCCTGCAGGAGTTACTGTTAATGTTGCAACTACAGATTCTGATGCAGGCACGGCCGGAAATCAGGGTTATCTTCCAGCAATAATAATGGTTGACGGGCCTGTGAATATACAGGGAAGGCTTGATGTAAGAGGCACGGCTGCCGCAAACGTAGGAGCTTCCGATGCAGGAACAGCAGGCGGAGCAGGCGGCCCTGGCGGCGGAGGCGGAGGCGGAGGAGGAGGGGACAGTGCTGCAGGAGGAGCCGGAGGGGCAGGCCTTACAGGCGGAGGAGCGGCATGCGCACAGAATGGTGTTGCAGAGCCTCTCTCCGGAACAGGAACTGGAGCAGCGGGAACATCAAGCGGAAACTGCGCAACAGGCGCGAGAGCTGATACCGGGGCAGTCGGAATTGGAGGAAGCCCAAGAGGAGGCACAGGAGGAATGGCATCAGCCAATGACGGCGCAGGCGGAGGCGGAGGAACAGGATACCTCTTCGGATTAGGCGGGACAGGCGGAGGCGCAGGAGGCGGCGGAGGAGCAGGAGGCAATGGCGGCGGAGGCGGCGGAGATGCTTCTACTATTGCGAGTGTCGGTCAGCATGGAGGCGGAGGTGGATTCGGAAGCGCGGGAACAACCACAGACGGAGGCGGAGGAAACGCACATGGAAATTCGCAATTGGTGCCGATAGCAGGAGGCTCTGGCGGAGGCGGCGGAGGAAGCGAGGACGGCGGAGGCACAAACGACGGCTCAGGCGGCGGAGGCGGAGGCGGAGGCACTGTGCTTTTGATAGGCACAAGTACATTTACAATAAGCTCATCAGTCAACGCAAGCGGAGGCAACGGCGGCCTTGGAGGCACTGTTGCTGCAGGCGATGGAGGCGATGGAGGCGGAGGAAGCGGAGGTGCGATATTGTTGCAGTCAAGATACGTGACAGTTTCAGGAGGTATTGATGCAAGCGGCGGCTATCCCGGCGGAGCAGCAGGAGCAGGAGGCGACGGAAGGCTAAGAATAGACGGCCTTGATAATCCGCAATCTTTCCCGGGAACGCCTGCCGGATGGGCGGGAAGCACGTTCACAGGGCCTGCAATAAAGAACCTTACGATGCTGAGCCTTCCTGGCGGAACGTACAAGATCAACGGTACTGCAACCGCAAATTCTGATATAAGGGTACATGTAAAGGGCAGTTCGGGCAATAAGACATATACTGCTACAACCTCCCTTCAGGGGGCTTTTTCAGTCAATGTCCCATTATTCAACAAATGGAATTATATTTCAGCCATGCAGATCACAGGAGGAACAGTAAGAGTCATGAGCTCTGCCTCTGCAGCAACAAAGTTCTATGACAGCCCGCCAAATGTAAGCTCGCTTAACCTGCCTCTGAACGGCAGCATAATTAACAGACACCCGATAAATTTCAGTTTCACAGTAAAGGACAACTTCAACATAACAAACTGCACGCTTTGGGCAAACTTCTCAGGAACATGGAGAGCCAACAAAACAATGTTCCCGCTTACAAACAACAGCGCACATAATAATATAACTGTAAATCTCACCAAGGATGGCGATTATAAGTGGAACATAAGGTGCGCGGACAACGCATCCGGGACAAAAGGAGGCGCTTCGACATACAAGCTTAATTATACCTTCAATTTTGATGATACAAAGCCATCTGTCAGGATACTGAATATAACCCCAAATCCTGCTAACCACACTACAAGCACTGTATTTGTGAACTGGAGCGCATCTGATGCGCATCTTGCATACAACCAGACTAATGTTTCTTATCCGGACGGAAGCCTGCTTGGAATCTATAACAATAATTTCACCCTTACGCCTGCAGAGCTGATAGTGCCTGGAAATTATACAATAACTGTGTATGCCAATGACAGCCCGGGCAATTTCAACACGACTTCACAGAAACTTGTGCTGAGGGACATAACCCCGCCAAACATAACCCTGCTTACTCCTCCGAACAACAGCTTTGACAATGACGGCGATTTGTTCTTCACATTCAATACAACAGACCATATGCAGGTATCGAACTGCTCACTCTATTTGGTGGGGGTGCCGTTCCAGCTTGCAATAAACAGGAGCGTGAACAAGAGCAAAATACAGGAATTCATACAGGAGGGCTATGACGAGGCAGCTTACAGCTGGTTTGTGAACTGCACTGATGAAAACGGCAATAAAGGCAAATCTGGAGTATTTACAGTGACTGTTGACAAGACCTCTCCGACCGTAGTTTTGAACTCACCGCTGAACAATTCGTGGGATACTGACGGAACGGTGCAGATGCAGTACACTCCGACTGACAGCTATCTTGACAGGTGCAGCCTTTATTTTAACTTTACGGGGATATGGGAAAAGAACCAGACAGACTCAATTGTCGCATCAGGGGCGCAAAACAGCTTTAATTCAACTCCCGCAAAGAACGGGCATTTTGCATGGAATGTTTACTGCAACGACTCAGCAGGAAACTATGATTGGGGCGGCAGTACAGCAGCCAAGAATGAGAACTTTACAATAAAGATTGACACGATAAAGCCAAGAATCCAGTACGCTTTCCCAACCCCAATAAACAACACGAACCAGACCAGCACAACCCTGATAATAAACACAACGCACAAGGAGAACAATTCAGCGTACATAAGACTTTACTGGAATGACGCTGTATACTTCACAAGGCAGTATGGCGGTGTCAATTATACAAATTTCACTGTAAGCAGCATAGCGGATGGAGAATACACATAC
>JAGVYR010000044.1 GCA_018303185.1 Candidatus Woesearchaeota archaeon
TGGATTTAATTCTTGAATATAGTCTATCCTTTCAGGGATATGGCGGGCATATCCCTTATGGCCTTTAGGCGCTCCAAAGGGCAAAGGAGTTTTCAGATTTGGCTTTATTTTCAAAGCTTTTCTAAGTTCAGAGACGGTTTGGGTGTGTTTTGCCTTGAATTCCTCGAATTCCTTCTTTGTAGTTTCATAGTCTTTTTCAACCTTCTTTAATCGAGCATTCTCTTCTTCCAATTCTCTGATTTTATCCTTAAGCTTCTTAATTTCGGCTTCTGGATTCATTCTATAAGCACCGCCCTAACTTTTTTGCCTATCCAGTGCTTCGGAACATAAATCCTTGCGCTGTTGCCTCCTTTGTCTGCTATCTTCTCTACAACTTCATAGCCTTCCATTTGCATCTTTATTGGTTTTGGCATGTAGTTACAAAGTAACTACACTAATAAATAAAGATTTCGGTGCTGGAGAATATAAGTTAGAATTTTGCTTCAGGAAGCTAACGTATTACAATTAACAGAAATATTTATAAACTGATTTTTTAATAATCTAATAATCTCTAAAAAGGGTGCGTGTCGCATTGAAAATTAAAAGATTTTCCGTTCTTGTATTCCTCATAGTATATCTCGCCTTCTCCGCATACGCGAAAAGCCCCGATGTCAACAGCGATTCATGCGTTGATGTGCAGGACCTTACTATCATAGGGCTGCATGACGGGGAAAGCACGCCGAAGGAAGCCGATGTGAATGACGATGGCAGGATTGATAAGGATGACTACTCAATAGTGGAAGAGCTCTGGCTTAATTCAGAATACGGCGAAAATTCAGAATGCCATGGCTGGAGCTGCAGCCAGGAAGAAATGTGCAACGGCCTCGACGACAATTGTGACGGGCTGGCAGACAACAACATCTCGAAAATCCCGTTAAATCCCAGGCAGGCAGGTGTTTGCCTTGGCTCCCAGCAGGCATGTATGGGAAGAGAAGGCTGGGCAGAAGGCTATAGCACTATAAAATATTTCGAGCCTGAAGAAAAAAGCTGCGACGAAATAGACAATGATTGCGACGGCGATGCGGATGAGAGCTGCGGCATGAGCGGATTCCTTTCTGTATTCGCTAAAAAGAGGGAATATTCGCAGAAGGAGCGCGTGTTGCTTACCGGGGCAAGGAAAGCGGAAAACAGCAGCTTAAGGAAGGGCGGCAATTCTATCACAGGCAAGGCAGTTGCCGGCTTAAGCGCCCTAAGCAATAATGGAAACAGCGCTTCCAGCGCTTCCGCACAGCGCTCTCAATTATCTGGAAATAATGCAGGCTCTGCCGGCATAAGCGGCAGTTTGGCAGCAATCACGGGAAGCAAAGGGTACATAGTCCAGTTTAAAGAGCCTTCAATAATAGGGAAAAAGAATGAGCTTGAAAGGCAGGGCATGCCAAAGAGCCAGGTGATTGCTGAGCTTTCAGGATACAGGGAAGAAATAAAGAAAGGGCATGAATCGGCAATGCAGGAAATTTCCGGAGCCATAGCAGCAGCCAGAGAAGGCGGCACATCCAATTCAAAAAAGCTGGCAATAATTATCATAGCCATGGCTGCAGTTGGAGCGTTTGTATTCCTCTATACCCGCGGCTTTCCGGGCAAAGGGCTCAACATTTTCATCTATCTTATGGCGGCATTCCTCCTTTTTGGAGGGATATTCTCCCCATACGGCCCCGATAAGGCAACAGGCTTTGCTGTCGATCAGGAAGCGGCCCTAAATCCTGAGAACATGGTTCTTGGAGAGTTTTCAAACGCTTTCAATGGGATTGCGCTGGACATAACCAAGGAAGAGGCAGATGCAATAAGGCATCTGGACAGCGTTAAGGCGGTAGTTCCAAATAGGGTTGTTAATGCTTTCCTTACAGAATCTGTTCCGCTTATAGGTGCGGATAGTGTCTGGAGCATGGATGCAGACGGCAACAATTGCAATGTATCTGGAAAAGAGTGCCTGACGGGAAAAGGGATTACTATAGGCATAATAGACACAGGCGTTGATTACACCCATCCGGATTTGGGAAGCTGTTTTGGTTCTGAGGATAGCATAAGCGGGAAAGAAACTGAAAAGGGCGGAAAGTCTGCCAACTCGCTGTCGAATAAAGAGTGTAAGAGCTATGGTCAGATGTTTACTCAAAATGATAATGTCCTGACTTTGACTGAGAATATAATATCCGCCTCAAATAATCAGATATGCCGGCAGGATGCGGCTTCTTTCAATGCGAATCTGGAAAGCCTGCTTGAGCAAAGGAAAGAGAAGCTCTTGGATTTAATAAAGACTGACCCGGCCTCTGCGCTTAAAGTGAAAGAGGTTCCGGACAATATCAGGGAAAGGTTCAGCGGCAGGGGAATGTTTGAGCAGAGAGGGGCATTCGAAGGCACACTTGAAGTCTTGCACGGAGACGACTTTGAAAATCCGGAAAATTCTTTTATGAAATTTAGCCTGAATTCCAACGGAGCAAAATATGAGATTTTTTCTGGAGAAAAAATACCATTGCTGTTTTCAGGAACTAAAGTAAGGGTTAATGGACTGGCATTGGGGAGTGCAATGGCAGTGAACTCTGCAAATGACAACCCATTCGAGATTCTTTCTTTTGGTGAGAATGATCCCAGAAGAGACAATTTCGGAGCAAAAAAGGCGCTGGTAATACGGGCAAATATTGGCTCAAGCCAAGCTCCTGCTTCAAAGGATGACGCTCAGCGCTTATTATTTGGAGATGAGTTTGGAACTGTAAACGATTACTACAAAAAAAACTCCTATGATCAAGTGTCCTTCCAGGGAGATGTCGTGGGACCGTATACCCTTGATGGAAGCGTATGCGAATTTTATGACATCTATCCGGAAGCCATTAACAAAGCTTTTGCTGAAGGAATTGACCTTTCAGGATATGATTTTATTATAATTGATGCTCCCTCCACTTCATGCACAGATTATTGCGGTGTTGCTTTCTTAGGCAAGATTGGCTATACTCTCCCCAACGGCCAGGTAATTCAGACTAGGATTTCCCATAATCCCTGCTTTTCGGCCCATACGATATCCCACGAGCTGGGCCATAATTTTGGCGCACACCATTCCAATCTATACGCCTGCACAGACAATTCAGGGCCAGTATCTTACTCGGGGAATTGCAGAAGCCTTGAATATTGGGATTCATTCGATACCATGGGGCATAACCTCCGCCATTTTAATGCCCTTCATAAGGAAGAAGTGGGCTGGCTTACAGATGACAACAGTGCGACTTTAACAGACGGCACATACCTTTTGAAGCCCCTCGAGACCAATGAGCCAAGCGGAAACATCCAGCACATAAAGCTGCCTGTTGAGGAAAAACAGTTCTATGAGCATAAAGATAATGTGTACTACAGCCTGGAATTCAGGCAGCCGATTGATTATGATGATATAGGGGCAGATACAAGCATCTATTCTGAGCTTTACAAAGGGATAACTCTCCACATCGGCGCCTTAGATAGCCAAGGATTTACTTTTTCTCAGACCAATTTGATACATGCTGGGCCGTTTGATGATAACCCTCAACCGGGTGATCCGATAATCTACCAAATAACACAGGGTGAAACATATTCTGACCCAATATTAGGTTATAATATCACTCTTGATAGTTTAAGCCCGGAAGGAGCTTTAGTGACGGTAAAGCAGATTCCCAGGATACCCTTTTTAGGCAAAAGCCCGACCCCAATACGTCCGGTAGGTAAGGAAGAAGTGAACTCTGATAGGCTACAGTTTGAATGGAAGGAAGTAGATGATGCTGTAAGCTATGAGCTTTATGCAGTTGCATTAAATGCACCTTATGTTCACAGCCAAAAGGACATAAGGGGAACCTTGCTGGATTTGCCAGAAGGCATTCTGGAGCCGGGATATGACTATCAATGGAGGGTAAGGGCATTCAACCAGGAAGGGATAGCTTCATCATGGTCGGAAAATACAATATTCCAGTTGTCTGGCAGTGATAATAAAGGAAATGGCAGCAGCTGCAAAGTCATCGGCGGCTATGACTTCTTAAATGAAGACAGCGACCCCATGGACGACCAGGGGCATGGAACGCATGTAGCGGCAACTGCGGCAGGGAATGGCCGCTTGAAGGGAGTGGCTCCTGATGCAAATATTGTCGCATACAAAGTTCTCGATTCAAATGGAGGGGGAACCTGGGATGGCGTCCTTGCAGCCATTGATAGGAGTGTAGATCCAAACCAGGACGGAAACTTTGACGACAGGCTTGATGTAATCAGCCTGAGCCTGGGCGGCGACTGCGGGGTATATAATAATGAATGCGGCCCTGATGATCCTGTAAGCAGAGCTATCGACAATGTTGTAAGTGAGGGCATTATAGCAGTGATAGCTGCAGGCAACTCAGGGCAGTATGGAGACAGCACCATAGGGACGCCTGGCACAGCAAGGAAGGCCATCACCGTCGGTGCAACAGACAAAGGAGACAATCTTGCATATTTCAGCTCAAGGGGCCCTGTTCTTGGAGATACGTTCGGGCTCATCAAGCCTGACGTGACAGCGCCCGGGGTGTCTATCTGCGCTGCTCAGTGGGACGGCGCATGGTCCGACAGGCAATGCATGGACGATGAGCACATATCTTTGCAAGGAACAAGCATGGCAACTCCGCATGTTTCGGGGCTTGCAGCCCTTGTAAGGCAGGCGCATCCCGATTGGAGCCCGGAAGAGGTTAAGCTGGCAATACGATCAACTGCCCGTGACCTTGGATTAGCCCCCAATGAGCAGGGATATGGAAGAATTCAGGCTGCTCCTTCGGTTTTATCAAAAGAGCCATGCGTTGCAGAGCTGTATACAGGCGGAAAAATAAGCGCTGGCCAGCCTATTCAAGGGAGCGCCTACTGCAGTTATGGCATCACCCAGTACGCTTTGTCATTTTCTCCGCTTGATGATCCTGATGACGAATTTTTCATTGCTTTGTTCGGGGGCTCGGTTTTTGAAGCCACCCTTATGGATAGTTTTGACGTAAGCAATATTGGCGATGGTGATTATATCTTAAAGCTTGAAGTGCGGGGAGATTCAGGCACTTATGTGGACAGGAGCATCTTCAGGGTTCAGAATTTCGAATGGATTGGCATTGGAGACAATGGCAATTATATCAAGGGGCGTGTGCCCGTTAGGGCAAGGATTGGCTTCAGGGATTATGAGGGATACGCTGTAGAATATTCAGATGAATCCGGCTCATGGGGAGAGGTTTGCAGTGTTAAGGGCATGGCAGGAGATGAAACCCTGTGCATTGCTGATGTCAGCAGCCTTAGAAACGGAAAATACAATTTTAGGGTTTCAGTTCTTGTCAACAACGGCACAATTGTTTCAAGCGAGCCGCTTGCAGCCGTAGTATTGAATGAGCTTTTGGACGGCTGGCCTTCTGAAGTTGACGGATTCGCTAAAACTGGCTATTTGGGCGGCGGTATTAATATGCTCAATGGAGATGATGGCAAAAAAATTGTGATGCCTCATTTTTCATACTGTACTAATTCCTATGATGGAAGCTCGTCCAGCCTGACAAGGATAACCAATCTGGGCATATTTGCAGATGGCGCACGAAGCCCCGTAAATGCGGATAGTCTGGCTGTTGCAGCTGACCGGGCAGGAGGCATCTTTGCTATGGGCGCCTCAGGCCCGAATTCAATGAGCATGTGCAGCGGCTCTGTACTCTACACCTACACTGCAAATGGTGAAGCCTCAAGAATAGATTACATCAGGAACCGAGATGAATACCAAGAAATGATAGACGATCCAATGCCGGTAGTCCAAAGCAGCAGCGGCACGGAATATATCGGCTTGTTTAGCTCATGGCAGTTTGGGGAAGAGTCTGACAATAATGCAGCCATAGCAGGCATAATAGACTCTGAAGGGTTTTCTGTGTCCAGTTGGCCTGTGCTGCCTGCTGGAGGATTTACGATAAGCGGGCCCCTCAGCATATTCAGCCATGCAGGCGAGGACACTTTCTTTAATGTTCACTTGAACTGGAACTGGGACAAGGAGAGCAGGAGCACAATGAGTGTTGACGGAAGATATGCAGGCGGCTCAAATCTCGCAGGATTCCCTGTTGAGATTACAGGCAGCAAAGAGGATAGTTTTATTTTGGGCCAGGTTTTAATGATAAATGAAGGCGGGGAAGACGAAGTGGCAGTGATATATGGGGGAAGAGGCTATGACGGCTCAAATCTTGAGATTTATATGGATTTGTACTCCCTTCAGGGAAAACTGCTCTCGAGAAGCCTCCTCTTCAGCGGCGGAAGCAAAGTATACTGGCTCTACGTATCCCAAAATGCTGTGGCAGCGGACATTGATGGCGACGGCAACAGCGAAATCATTTTTGGATACACTCTGGTTGATGAAGAGTTGTTCTTTAGAGATATGTACGATTTAGGCGCTTACAGGACTTCAATAGTGTCTCTGAATAAAGATGGCGTTAGAAGATTATTTGAAGATAACGGCTATCTCATCACAAGATTGGCTGCAGGCAGTTTTGACGGCGAAAGCAGGATTATAGCGGCATTCAGCGATACATGGCCCACAACCTATAATGGAAACAGGATAGTCTCACTTGCCGATAAAGGTGAGGTTAGGTTTGACATAAATCTTGACAATTACCACAAGGTTATCAGCGGCATTTCCATAGCAGATACGGACAGGGATGATGAGCAGGAAATAATAGTCGGATACGGGCAGAGGTGGTGGGAAGGGGATTCTTCGGGATTCCAGCTGCTCAACAAGTATGGGGACAGAATCAATGAGATTGAGATTCCGACTGCAGGCATTACGGAGCTTTTTGTAGGCAGCCCCACGATAGCAGATTTCGACAGCGACGGAACTCTTGACATTTTGCAGCTGGCAGACTCTTTTGATGAAGATTACAGCATCAAGACAAGGATATTTGCGCTAAAGCTTGACGGTTCTTCTTCAGCAAGCCCTGCGGACTGGCCCATGGATATGCATGATCCGCAGCATACTGCCTCTTTTTCAGGGGCAGTACTGCCTCCGTCAGAGCTGGGCAACACCGGAAATGTGGACATCAAAGGCTATCTGGCAATGAAAGTGCAGGAAGATGCTGGTTATGGATGGAAAGATGTATCAGAAGTGTATGCAGACACAACTCCCAGGTCAGTAGCGCCCGGGCAGGTAATAAACCTTAACGAGATTTGGCAAAATTCCGGATATCTGGCCAAAACCCCCGGTTACTTTAGGATTTATGTGGCCATGGCAGACAGCAGCGGCAATCCGCTTGTCATGGCTGACGGCACATTGCTTGAAGATATTTTTGAGTTTACGGTAACGCAGGAGCCATTGTCCTGCCATATGGAAAAGGGCGGCTGCACAGAAGGCACCCAGCTGATAACAATGTCAAGCCCTGAAGACGGCCATGCTTCCCTAAACGGCAATTTCCCATACAGCCTTTGCTGCAGTGGAATAGACAGTTCTTCTGGCTCTACAGGCAATGTCGCTTTCTTCCTGTCTGCTCCAGGGTATGATTCCCACATCTCTTTGATGGATAAAAGCTCCAATTTCCCTTACAAGGTCTCATTGTCGGGTGTTGAGTGCAGCGTCAGGAGCTATTGCGATGCATCCGAAACATGCCTGCTGTCAGCCTCCAGCCCGATTGATGATGCCCATGTAGGCTCATGCGGTAGCGCATTTGAGAACAAATTATGCTGTTCAGCCACCTCATCAAGCCCGGAAAGCTATGAAATCGCTTTATATGAAAAAGAACCTGATTACCTCGAAGGAACAATCAAGAAAGACGGCTATTCCTATGGCTTAGGCGTTGACTTATCGCGCAATGTTCTGCTCATATCAGGAGGCCCCGACGGTTTGCAGGCTGAGCTATCCCTGTCTCAATCGGGCGTTGGCGCTTACAGTACAGCCTGGAGATACAAGGGGGACACTTATGACATCACTATAAGCACATTCAATAATATCGCAAAAATAAAAAAAAGGATATGAAAATCATGCTGAGGTGAAAAAATGAGAATCGATATAAAGAACAAATATGCTTTCTTTACAGTTGCTTTTATAGCGCTGTTTTTAGTGACAGGAATAGTAATAGGGGCATATGACTCAAGCCAAGGCTCGCATAGCACTTTATGGGCAGATGCCATAGAGCCAAAAAGCGGAAATTACATAAGCATTAATGGAAATGTAGTTAGCAATGGGATCATTAGAATCGACGCTGGCAAAACAGATTCGAGAGCCGATTTTTATCAAAACGGCGTAAGGAAATGGGAAATAACCAATGATATAACCGGGCTGGGTGGAAGTGATGCATTCTCCATAGCCGGTTCTGATGGGGCAGCCGGAAAGTTTGTAATCCTACAAGGCGGCAACGTCGGCATCGGAACGACAAATCCAACTAAGAAACTTGACGTTATAGGCCAAGTCAGAGGCAGCCAAGGACTGTGCATAGGCGATGACTGCAGAGCTGCATGGCCTGATAATACTGGAGCAGCGGCAGTTACATGCAACTGGGAAGGGGAAAAAGCAATCCGGGAAGATGGTCCCTGTGCCGGAGAGCGATGGGGAATTTATATGCAGTGTAATGGCGGGAAAGTTAAGGCAGTGGAGAACAGATACTTGGGTTATAATGACTGCGCTGGTGACTGATTCCTTTGCGGAACAAGGCTTTCGAATTGTACATCATCAAGCTATAATCAATATGATTCACTATTGATTTATCCTGAGAATAATAACTAAAATTATCTGTATTCATGCATTTGCACAGGATACTATTTAATCTTCGGCATATGACTTCTTTATAAGATTCAACAACTGAAATTTATCTCCTAAATCAATTTTTATCTTGACTCTATCGGCTGGAG
>JAGVYR010000064.1 GCA_018303185.1 Candidatus Woesearchaeota archaeon
ATTGGGCATACAGCCGATGGAAGTAGGCCTCGACCTTACAGCGGCATACGAAAAAGGGATAATTTACGATAGAGCAATACTTTCAGTTGATGAAGCGCAGTACATAGCCAACCTTGAAAAAGCGGCAAGGGAATCATTCAATCTTGCATTCAGCGCTGCATACGCAACAAAAGACAATGCAGCATTATTGATAGGAAAGGCATTCAATGATGCAAAAGCTCTTGGCCTGAGCCAGAACATAATGGCTAGCGGGCTGATAGCGGACATTCTTGGAAAGGCTGAAAGAGCGATGCTTTCACTGAAAGCAACTGCCAATATCACTGACGCTCCTGCAGAAGCTCCAAAGGCAGAAGAGGCAAAACCAGAGCCAAAAACAGAAGAATCACAGTCAAAACCGGAAGAGAAGCCGGCTGATAAATCATAATAACAGGTGGAGGTAAGGAAAGATGGAGTACATCTATAGCGCAATGCTGTTGCACAAAGCTGGAAAGGAAGTCAATGAGGCTAATGTGAAGAAGGTATTGGAAGCAGCTGGCGTCAAGGCTGATGATGCAAGGGCAAAGGCACTGGTTGCCGCTCTTGACGGAGTCAACATAGACGAGGCAATCGAGAAAGCTGCAGTGCCTGTGGCAGTAGCAGCCCCCGCAGCAAGCGGCGGAGAAGCCAAGCACGATGACAAGAAGAAAGCCGCAGAAGATGAGAAGAAGAATGAAGAGCAGGCAGCAGCTGGGCTAGGGGCATTGTTCGGCTAAATTTTTTGTTTTTTACAATGCCTTTTAGCGAGACTAGAGGCGAAGCATGCAGAAGAATGAATTACATGAGAGCCTGCAGTCGGCAAGGAAAGAGATAGAAAGCATTAGGCAGAGCCTCAACAAAATAAATGATGAGAAAGAGTCTTTTTTCCAGAAAAGGCAGGACGCAGGCAGGAAGATAAGGCAGCTTATTTCTGAAGTAAAAGAGCTGAGGCAGAAAAGGGATGCTCTGACAAGCTCTGTCAAGGACCTGAAGAAAGGCAGGGAAGAATTAAACACGAGGCTGAAGGGCTTTTCATCAGAGCTGAAGACAATCTCGTCAAAAAAGCAGGAAGTCCTCAAGAAGCACAAGATAAAAGAGGATCCTGCAAAAATAAGGACGCAGATAGACCGGCTTGAAGTCAAATTGGAGACAGAGGTAATGTCCTTTGAAAAGGAAAAGCAGTTCAACAAGCAGATAAAGGAGCTCAGGAAAAGATACCACGACGTCAAAGACCTTGATGTTGTCCTTGGGAATTTCTCGGAAAAGTCAAAGGAGGCTTACAAGGTGAGAGATGAAGCCAAGAAGGCTCACAGGGACATACAGGGTCGCGCCGGGGAAAGCCAGAAATTCCATGAAGCGATGATTGCGAAGTCAAAAGAGATTGATGCCTTAAGAAAAGAGGAAGACGAAACCAACAGAAATTTCATGGAGCTGAAATCCAGATTCACTGAAATAAACGACCAGCTGAAGGAAAAGCTGAAAGCAGCAGGAGACATAAGCTCGCAATTGAAGGAAATGAGCATGGACAGGGATGAGAGAATCCTGAGGAGCAAGGAGCAGCTTGTCGAGGAAAAGATAAAAAAAGGTGAAAAATTAACTACAGAAGACCTTCTTGTGTTCCAGAAGATGGGAAAATGACTTTGTTTGCAGCAGCGACTCTCTAATTTGAATTCCGCTGTTCTTCTTCCATTACCTTTTTGATTTTATTTAAGAGGCCTTGGAAAAACTCGACTTGCTCTGGGATTTTTTCAAAAACAAAAGAATCCATGACACCATAATACCCCTTACCTGTATGCTGAAAGGTTTGAACTCTATACGGCACCTCAAATGTTTGCTTAACCTCTACCAAAGGGTTAAGGGCTATGGCGCTTTCCATATACGCCGGGGCATCTTCGCTCTTAATCATATATAATGAGGCTTCAAGATATAATTGTGCCAGATAAATTGCGGCATTTCCATTCATGAAACTTACTGCTTCGTTTACAAGTATAGGATTCCCTTTTTTTATTGAGCTTTTGATAAACCTGTATGTCCCAACTAACTTTGCCTCAATATTTAATATAGACTCTTGCAGGATTCTGATAGTTTCTTCCTTTCCAGGCTTTCTTTGAGGCATGTTAGATTCATTGCCCATTAAAGATGGATCTTAAGATTCTTTTTAAAATTTACCTGATTGGGCACAATAGATTCTGAAGGATTTACTAGATGAGAGATTCAACTCGATTACTGCTTCCTGGAAAACTCAGTATAACCGCACGTTCCGCAGGTTATCCTGTCCTTGTGCGCTGCAAGATAGCTTCCTTGGCCGCACTTAGGGCATGACTTGTTCTTCCTTTCAAGCTTTCCGCCGGAAACCGAATACATTTTCCATCTCTGGATTGTCTTCTTCTTTCCTGCAGAAGCAGCCTTCTTCACTTCCTTCTTCTCAGCCATTTTTACTCCTTCTTTTCTGCTGCCGCTTTCTTCGCAGCCTCTTTCTCAGCTCTTCTTACTTTCCTCGGAATAACTTCAGCGCTCTTAAGGCTCTTCTCGTCCTTGTAAGCGTACGCATCAACAATCGCCTTCCTGCTCCCAAAATTTGTGCCTATCTTATTGATGACAACAAGGCTGTCCTGGGACTTAAGCAGGGAAGCTATCTTCGCCCTGACATCATTTTTTGAAGGGACTGCAGCGCCAAAAACAGCCTCTGCGGAAACCCTTGTCCTTGACAGCATCTTTTCATCTTCCTTTTCAAGAATCTTCATATCCAAAGAGCTCACCTTACCTTTATTGCATATTCGGCATTTTGATTAATGCCTATCTTCTTTGCGATTATTGACTTGCTTGCATCCATTATCTGCAGCCTTCCCTGCCAGCTCTGCGAAAATACGTCTGTCTTGCACACAGGGCACTGGTTGCCTTCAACAAACATCTTGCATTTCTTGCATGCTTTCTTCTTCATCTTGACCTCTATTTCCTGCCTTTAGCCTCTTTCTTCGGGCTTTTCTTGTCCTCTTTAACTTCCTTGTGAGAATCCTGCTCAATCCAGTCAACTCTTCCAAGGCCCTGCTGCCTCATTGTAAGGCCGAGCTTTGGATTGTCAGCATCCTTGTAAGATACAGCTATTATCCTTGCCCTGCAGATATCCCCTATCTTCAATGTCCTCTTGCTTTCTTTTCCCGCAAGGGTCTTGTCTTTTGAAAATGAGACAAAATCGTCCATTGTCTGAGAAACGTGAATCATGCCTTCAATCGGACCCAGGTTTATGAACGCCCCAAAGTCAACAATGTCCTTTATCCTTCCCGGAATAACTTCCTGAAGTTCAGGCTTGAAAGTGAGCACGTCAAATACAGCCTCATAGTAAGAAGCCCCGTCGCCGTGGATTATGACTCCTTCTCCGATGTTCTTGACTTCAGAAACATCTATGACAATGCCGAAATCCTTTGATATGAAGCCCTCGTACTTTGTCTTCACCCTTTTCAGCACAGATTCCTCTACCTCCATCCCGAACATGTCAGGAGGAACCCTAATGTGGTCTTTAAGCTCTATTTTATAAAACATATAAATAGCACCTTGCGAGAGGAATATTGCGCCCTTTTTAAACCTTTCCAATGCTAAAATGAGGTGTTAACATAGGGTTAGCATCCTCTTTGCGAGGCTTCTTTATTGACACATTAAAAGAGTTGAGGGGGACGCCCCCTGCGGGGCTTCAACGATACTTTTAAGACAATGGCAATAGCCGAGCCTGATGCTAACCCTCTGCCATAATCAAATATTTCCTCTGCCTCAGCGTTATTACAGAAGCGCCTACAGCCTTCAGCCTTGCCTTCAGGCCGTTATCCTGTGTAGCAACAATACAGCCCTTCTTTCCCTGCTCAACAAGCTCAGAATCCACATTAAGGCTGCCCTTGGTCTTCAAAACAGCAACCTTTTTTGCTTTTGCAAGGCTCAAAGCAAGCTTTGCAGCATCTTTGTCTTTGCCCTTCTGCCCTTTCACTATCTTCTCCAGCTCAGCAACACTTTTGTCCAAAACACACAGCTTATAGGGAAAATCGCAGACCCTCTCAAATTCTGAGAATATGTCTACTTTGAATTGTCCCGGAATTAATAAAAAGTTCGTGTCTATGATTATTTGTTTCATTAGAACTTAAGATATCTAGGGACTCTTTTTATTTGTTTTTATGAATTTTCAATTATGTGTTATGCATCAATATAAACATTCATAAATTTTAACACTTTATAGTAGTAACAAATAGAAAGATTTATAAAGAGCAACATAGCGTAATATAGTATCATATCTGAAGACTGATAACAATGATTTCGGAAATAACAGGAAAAATGACAGGTATTGATGGGGCTATCAGTCCTAATGACCCATTATTGAAACTATTCAAAGGACTAGCCAGAGCTCAATTTACACCAGAACAAACAGCTTATCTAGGGGGCAAATTTGATGAAAATGGATTGAGGTTTAGGGTTCCAAGCATTGAAGAAAAGCAGCCTGGCCTTGATAGTGTTGTTAATATAATTTTAAAAAGGGATAAACCATTGCTAAATGTTTTTAGAGAATTCGGCAGTTTGCTTTTTACAGAAGAGCATGCAGAGATGCTAAATAATCTTCTGTCTGATTCAAAAACATCTGAGAGCACGAGGCATTTGCTCAGATTAGGATATTATTCAGGAGATTGCGTGCCTTTTCAATTCCGTGCACGCGATTTTCTTGCAACTGGTGTTGATTATGCTCGTATGCCGGAATCCGAAAGAATGATTGCTTTTCCAAAGGGTGACCAAAGAGTATATCTTCTAAACAGGGCAAATGCGCAATTTGACCAGCACTTTGCAATATCATTATTCCCAGAAGAGTCAACTGGTATTGATGAAAAAGGGAAAATGATTGGTAGGTATAAAAATCCTGTTTTTGCAAGAGACGATGAACAGGTAAAGACGCTCTTGCTATACAATGCTCATCTGGGGCAGTTTTATCTTGCTGTTGTTCCCGGAAATGATAAAGTCAATATAAAAGGCATAGCGGAAATATTAGACTTAAGGAAATCAGGCTTAAGCAAAAAGCAAGCTGATATAGTTGTTGCATCCAAAACTCCTCAAGAGATTATTGGCAGGGAATCGGGAGCAGTTAGCCCTTTGATACATGTGCAATATTTCCGAAACGTCCAAAATGTCTTTGTTGCCGAACAGTTGCTTACACCATATTCAAAGCCACACTATGCAATGGTTGTTGACAGAAGGTCTGCACTGGTTGTTTCTGATGTGCAGAAGCTGATGGATATATTGGGCGGTATAAATGGATTCCCGGAAATTAAGACGTACAATAACAAATCTAATTCTTAGTATCACCCCACACCTTTTTATATTGCGTTATTTTACCGCTGATAATGGAAGCGCTGGGCATTGTTGACAAAGGCTTTGAGGACATAGCATTGATGGAGATAGAGGAACTAATTGGCGCGAAAGGAAAGCAGAGAAAAGGCTGCGTTTTATTCGAGACTAAAAAGACGGAAGACCTTGCGAGGCTCTGCTACCGCTCACAGTCTTTGAACAGGGTTGTCTTATTGATTTCAAAATTTAATGTTAATGATAATTTATTGAAAAAAGCCAAAGAAGAGATAGAAAAAGCAGATTTAAGCAAATGGCTCGGCAAGGACACGACCTTCTCAGTGAGGTGCATTAAGGACAATGATGATTTTTCAGGGCAGGAAATCGAGTCGGAATTCGGGGAATTCATAGTAAACAATATTGAAAAGACGCAGAAAAGAAGGCAGAAAGCCGACTTAAAGAACCCGGATGTCCAGTTTCTCGCCTATCTGAATGAAGACAGCTGCTTCTTCGGCGTTGACTTTGCAGGCTTTGATCTTGGAAAGAGGCAGTACAAGATATTCATGCACTCTGCTTCATTGCGGGGCACTCTTGCATATTCCCTCATGAGGCTTTCAGGATTTTCAAAGGAAAAAAAATTGCTTGACCCTTTCTGCGGCTCCGGCACCATACCGATAGAAGCGGCATTGTTCGCATCGGGATTTCCAGTCCAGTATTACACAAAAGAGAAGTTGGCTTTCAATAAATTAAAATGCTTTTCAAAAGAGGATTTTAAAAAAATATTCAAAGACGGAAAAAATGAAGATAAACATAATGGTAAAACTGAAGTGATAGGTCACGACACTGCCATGAAATACGTCCAGTATTCCAAGAAAAACGCGAAAATCGCAGGAATAGACAAACTGATGAAATTCTCCAGGGTCTCAGCAGAAGACCTCGATATAAAGTACGGCACGGAGATAGACTGCATAGCAACCCAGCCGCCTTTGATGTCAAAGCTGCTGAACAGGAAAGACCTTGAAAAAGTGTACAAGGAGCTCTTCTACCAGGCAGACTTCATACTGAAAAAAGACGGAAAAATGGCAGTGCTTACAAACGACCCTGAAGCGATGAAATCGCAGTATGAGCAGTACAATTTCAGAGAAGACAGCTCAAGGGCAGTGGCTTACGGAAATAATTCATTCACAATACTGGTTTTGAGGAAGAAATAGGTTAGTGGTGTCTATTGGTATTCAGAAAACCTCGCCAAGGACTTCGGCATCAACATTCCCTCTTCTGAGTACAGGCTCTGCCTCCGGAAAATAACGGGCGGGCCCCATTGAAAACTTTATAAACTTCAACGATTGCAGTTATAAAATGTTCCGCGTGTTCAGGTCTGAATGGTATGAAAAGAAGCTGAAAAAGCTTGATTCTCAGGAGCAGGAAAGAGCCAAAAAATTTGAGCAGGAACTGAAGCAGGAGCCGCATTCAGGAAAACCTTTAGGATATGAATTCTTCAGGGAAAAGAAATTTGACGGGAAAAGGCTGATATTTCTTGTTTACAATTCGCATAAGGCAGTTTTTCTCATAACTATCACGGACAAAAAGGCACAGCAGGATTCCATAGACCTTATCAAACTGAATCTGGACATCTACAGGCAGGAACTGGAGAAAATACTGAAAAGCCTTTAAACCTCTTTTATTCTGCCAGCGAGAACGTCTTTTATTCCCCGTGCTATGTCTTCGAGAAGCTCTGTGTCAACGCTGTCTTTCTTCTTCAGCCTTTCATATTCCTTCTTGGGAATGGTTACTGTCTCCGCCATAAATAGATTACAGGGAAGGGTTTTATTTAAGCTTTTCCGTCGGTTTTTGCCACCTTTCAATAGTCCCTTTTAAGTAGTAAAATAATCGAAAGGTTTAAATAGTCGGGAAAACAGGAGATATTGTATGCCTCTTACAAACAAAGTGGGATTTATAGCATCTGGATTAGCCGCATTAGCTTTAGTTGCTTCTCCTGCAATGCCTACTTCTATTGCGGATTATGTCGGGTCTAAAAATGCTTATGGGCAGGGAACAGCAAGAGTAGATTATCATGCGATCACGGAAAACGGAAAAACAAAAATCAGAGATGGCCAATATAAATTAGCAATCACGGAAATGACTCCGTTTCAAAGCGATGTGGAAAATAAAAACGCCAGCTTCTTTAATACTTTAGGATTTGCGTACAGGAAAACTGGAGATTATGATAAAGCGATGGCTTTATTCGAGAAATCCCGCCAGTTAGGCCCCAATTTATGGGCCTCTTACGATAATATGGCCTTTATTCAAGTTAAAAGGAAACAGTATAGTGAAGCGTTGAGTAATTATAAAAAAGCGCAAGAGCTAAATCCTTCGCCAGATTATGCTAAAAAAGTGTCAATCTGGATAGAGAGATTAGAAAAGTTAATTAAGAACTAATTCTAGGATAGAATTAATGGAGGCAGTAAAAAGAGGAAAATTATTGGTATTTGTGATTGCTATAATCATCTTGTTATGTTCTGCGTCTGTTTTTTCGCAGCCAACCGCCCCAACAACCTCCACTAGCCCTGAACTAGGTGGTGAAAATCCTTTTACAGAAAACCCATCTCAATCAGTGACTACAAGCATCCAAAACAATCAGCAGGCTTCAGGCTCTGTCCCAGCCAACACCCAAGTCAGCCCAAACGGCATCTCATTCACCGTCAGCGGCCAGACTGAAACTTCCGGAGGGGCAGTATCAACAGAGAAACTTGAGATACGGGGCAACAATCTTGAGAATGTCGAGGGCTTCAGGGCAACATCCGAGAATGAATGGACAGCATCATCCGCATCCCAAATCCAATCCAATGACTTCCTTCTTGTAAATGCCGTAAATGTCCGCTTCTCAAACGGAATCCTTATTGCAGACCATGCGGACTCTTTCATAAAGTTCGGCGCAATATCCTCGAATGCGAATTCATTGGAATCAACCATCTCTTCATTTTCTGTAGGGCAGGCCGATTCCATCGTTGCAGGCTGCGTGAACGTGCAGGGCATTGAGGATTCAAGCTTCAAAATCTATTCGAATGCAGTCGAGATAGAAAGCAATGGCAATGCAATGGAAATAGAGG
>JAGVYR010000065.1 GCA_018303185.1 Candidatus Woesearchaeota archaeon
AGAATTCACCAGCAAATTCCACGCACACTCTCTGCCAGATCCTTATGGCGAGCATGCGCTTACCAGAAGTAAGATGAATGGGTTTTTAAGGGTTTTGGATTAAATATGCAGAGCGAGGATTTTCAACACCAAACAAAATATTAAAGGCAAACTTTATTAATCCTATGCCCATTTTTTCGGCTTGCCATGACGCGCCACATCGCTTTAGGAAACGGAAGCCTGCTCGTGAACATAGACAAGTGGCTGCAGGTGAGGGACTTCTACTACCCTCATGTCGGCGAGGAAAACCACCTTCTCGGGCATGCGCACCGCATTGGAATTTTCACTGACGGAAAAATCTCATGGATAAACCATGACAGCTGGGAAAGAAAAGTGAAATACATGCAGCATACCCTTGTGACCGACTGCTCCGCCAAAAACAGGGAAATGCAGATTGAATTGGAGATAAATGACTGCGTTGAATGCGAGAAGGACATTTTTTTAAGGAAGATAAAGATAAAAAATATGGCTGACCGGGACAGGAACATCAGGATATTCTTCCACCATGACTTCCACCTTTACAGCGACGGGATTGGAGACACCGCAGGCTACGAGCCAACTGCAAACATCGTCTTCCATTACAAGAGGAGGAGGCATTTCATAATAAATGCAGTCAAAGAAACCAGCGACAGCAGGATTAAAGGGGATATCTTTGAGTACAATGTCGGGCAGGCTGACGGAAAGACTATTGAGGACGCTGACAATGGAAAATTGGCCATGAACCCTATAGCGCAGGGCAATGTCGATTCAATAATCTCTGTTAACCTGGACATGAAGGCAAATTCTGAAGAAATTATGTATTATTGGATATGCTGCGCGAGAAATTTTGAAAAAGCTGGAAAGATGAATTCAATGATACTTAAGCATGGCCCTGCCCAGCTGCTGAAAGACACAGAAATGTGCTGGCTCGGCATGGCAAATAAGTGCAAAGTTGACTTTCAGGACTTGCCGCAAGAAGTAATCAGCGAGTTCAAAAAATCCATACTCATAATAAGGACGCAAATAGACACTGACGGTGCCATAATCGCAGCCAATGACTCTGACAACCTGCAGTACAACAGGGATACGTACAGCTATATGTGGCCACGTGACGGGGCTTTAGTGAGCATAGCCCTGCAGAAAGCCGGCTATAACGAGCTTGTGGAGCCTTTCTACCTGTTCTGCAAAAAAATCCTGCCGGAAAGCGGCTTTTTTTTGCACAAGTACAACCCCGACGGCAGCCTTGGAAGCAGCTGGCACCCGTGGATAAAAGGCGGAAAAGCCCAATTGCCGCTGCAGGAAGATGAAACGGCTTTGGTCGTTTATGCGCTGTGGGATTATTTCGGAAGGGCAAAAAGCAAAAATTTTGTCATGAGCCTTTACAAGCCGCTTATAATGAAAGCTGCGGATTTTCTTGCGAATTACATTGACCAAAAGACAGGGCTTCCTTTGGAAAGCTATGACCTTTGGGAAGAAAGGCACGGCATATTTGCTTTTACATGCTGCACTGTATATGCAGGATTGGTTTGCGCCTCAAAATTCGCAAAAGAGTTTGGAGACAACAGGCGGGCAGAATTCTACCTTAAGACAGCTAATGACATGAAAAAAGCAATTGAGGAATTTTTGTATGATGAAGAGCATGGGAGATTTTTACGGGCAATATACTCTTCCGATAAGGGGATGAAAAAAGATTATGTGATTGACAGCAGCCTGTATGCCCTGTCAGAATTCGGGGTTTTTGATGCGGATGATGACAGGGTTAAGAGGACAATGGAAGCAGTTGAGCAGGCATTGTGGGTGAATACAGATATCGGGGGATTTGCGCGCTATGAAAAGGACCGCTACCACAAGGTTTCGCACGGCTTTGACAAAGTTCCCGGCAATCCATGGTTCGTATGCGCTGCATGGATGGGAAAATACTATGTGAGGAAGGCAAAGAGCAGGGAAGAGCTGAAAAAAGCAATGGGAATGATAGTATGGATAATGGAACATTCTTTGTCGACAGGAATAATGCCTGAGCAGATTGACCCCTTTACCGGGGAGGCTTTGTCAGTAAGCCCGCTGACATGGAGCCATGCGGAGTTCATTGATCTGGTTATGGAATACCTGAAGAGGCAAAAGGAGCTGCAATGAGAGCTGAGGTTTTGGATTTTCTCAGGGAACTTGTAAATTACAGCAGAAACAAAGGGTATCCAATTATTCCGGAAGACACTGCAAAATTCATCTACAGCATTGTTTTGTCCTCCAAAAGAAGAAATGCCCTTGAGATAGGAACCTGCAACGGCTATTCGGCAATATGGATTGCTGAGGCTTTAAGGGAAAACAACGGAAATCTGGTTACAATAGAGATAGAAAAAGCGAAAGCGGCAGAAGCATCGGATAATTTTGAAAAAGCAGGGATAAAAAACATAAAAATAATCAATGGAAACGCAATCGAAGAAATAAAAAAACTTGATGGAAAGTTTGACTTTCTTTTTTTGGATGCAATGAAGAAAGAATATATTGATTACATGAAGTTAATTGAAGACAATCTGGAAAAAAATGCAATAATTATTGCAGACAATGCCGGGATTTTTTCAGAAAAGATGAAAAGCTACCTTGATTATGTGAGAAAAAGCGAAAAATATTCCTCCGTCTTCGTACCGATAGGCAGCGGGGTTGAGTTTACAGTCAAGCTTTAAAATGGACATATTCGCGCACTGGCTCTGGGTTTATGCAGCCTTCCATAAAAAGAAATATGCCAAGATGGCTGCCTTTTTCGGGGTGCTGCCGGACTTATTGTCTTTCGGGCTGTTTTTCGTTGTGATGCTTTTCACAGGAGGGCTGGATTTCAGCAGGAGAGGGCCGCCCCCGCTTGATGCAATACCCGGCTGGGTTTTCTCATCATACAACTGGACTCATAGTTTGGTAATTTTTTCAGCAGCTTTTATTTTATTATGCCTTATACTGAAAAAATTCTACTGGCCTTTGCTCGGCTGGGCAATCCACATACTCATAGACATACCGACGCACACTTCGCGCTTCTTTCCCACTCCTTTTTTATGGCCTCTTTCTTCCTACTCCTACAGCGGCATAAGCTGGGCCGCAGGATGGTTCATGATGCTGAATTACTCGCTGCTCGTTTTGGCGTATGTTTATATAGCGTTTTCAGGCTCTGTCCCGAATCTCGCTAAAGCTCGGGTTAGCAGCTTTCGCCCAATTTACGTACATGGCAAAGTACCAGCCATTCCCGTATGGAGCAACCCCTTGGCTTCCTTTGCTGGAAAAGTAGAATGGGCTCACTTAAGGCTGCTAACCTACATTCGGGACAGAGCCGCGTTTTCAAGAAAGTTTAAAAAGAGGGGGAAAGGACACAATAATGATGGAAGCATTGGAACTGGAAAGCCGGAAGATAATAAGCCTAAAAAAAGAATACTTACTAAAAAAAGAAAGGATAGCATCAAGGCTAAGGGAGTTTGACCTTTTCTGGCAGAAGCCGCATTCATGGCACTTTGAGAATAATTCAATGGTGCTGAAGCTTTCTTCAAAGAGCCATGATGAGACTATTTTTGAGGAATTATGCTTCTGCATACTGACCGCTAATACAAGCGCTGAAATGGGAATGAAGGCAATAGACAGGATAAGGCATTTGCTTATGAATGGAAGCACAGAGGAAATGAGCAAAAATTTAGAGGGAGTCTACAGGTTCAATAACCTGAGGCCTGCATATATCAAGCATACAAGAGACTACCTGCAAAATGAATTTAATTTTGAATTAAAGAAAAAAATAGAATCTTTGAAAAACGACAAGGAAGCGTTGAGGGATTTTTTCGCCTTCAACAAGGGCATCAAAGGGCTGGCATACAAGGAAGCATCGCATTTTTTGAGGAATATCGGGATTAAAGGGTATGCGATACTGGACAAGCACGTGCTCAACTGCCTGCATGAGTTTAATGTCATTGAAGAGCCCATACGGCCGTCAACAAGGGAAAGGTACAGGGAAATGGAGAGGAAGATGATTATTTTTTCCAATCAGATAGGAATTCCAATGGACGAGCTGGACTTATTGTTCTGGAGCAGGAAAAACGGGAAGATAATGAAGTAAGATGTATGAAATGGACGGCATTAGGTGGGGAGTTTCATTTCTGAATACTGATGTTACCCTATATCCCGAACAAAGAGTTTATCTTGTTGCTCAGGCAATATTGATGTACATCAAGGAGAAAGGAAAAAGAATAGTAAACGCCTGTGGGATGTATGGCAACATTAAAACAGATGGGGAAACGTACACTATCGGGTCATCTTGTAAAGGCCAATATTTCAAAGCTTTAGTAGAGCTGCCAAACGGCAAAAGGGCAAATCTGGAATTTTTAATCGCTGAAGGGCCAAAAATAAATCCTGAAATGAACTGACAACAAGACAACAAAAAACTTTTATACCTGCCCCAAATAAAATTGTTATGCACATAAAAAAATCCCAAAAGCCGATAATCATTGTCAACATAATCTCCATAATAATCTTTTCCTTCATATTTTTCTTCAGGAAAAACTATGAGTTTGCAATTTACATCGGCGTCATATTGTTTTTCCTTTTCCTGATATTGAAGACCAATGAAAAAATAGATTATCCAGACAATGTACTGTGGGGGCTGACTGCATGGAGCATACTGCACATGGCCGGCGGGGGAATAAGGATAGGGGAAAATGCCCTTTACGGAACAATGCTCTGGCCCATTGCCGGTGAGCCGTACAACATACTGAAATACGACCAGCTTGTGCATGCTTATGGATTTGCGGTCGCAACGCTTGTTTCCTTCCATCTGCTTAAGCCAAGCCTGAGCAGGAAGGTAGGCTGGATAAGCGTGGGAATTGTCGTTGCAATGGCGGGAGTCGGGCTTGGGGCACTGAATGAGGTCATAGAATTCCTTGCAACTGTGCTGCTGCCGCAAACAGGCGTTGGAGGGTATGAGAATACTGCTCTGGACCTCGTGGCGAACCTTATAGGGGCTGTTGCAGCCACATTCTACATAATAAAGAAAGAGAAAAAGAGATAGGCAGGCTTTGCAGAGAAGTGAAGGTTAGCGGCATAAAGTCGAGCTTCTTTTAATTTAACGTTTAACAGATAAGGGGGTTGCTCCGTACGGGGAATGTCTGTCTTCAATGAAACAGCAAAAGCGAGAAGCCGCTAACCCGAGCGTAGCGAGACTTTTCTGCAAAGCCTATGGCATACAGCTTTAAATACCGCGCATTGTTCTTAAGGCGCTCTATGGACGTAAACAGGATTGCAAACAGGGCAAGGAAATCAATAAGCACTTTTTGCATTGAGGAGTGCAAGGCATACTGCTGCAGGAAAGGGCACCTTGTCGTGAAAGAAAATGAGATAAACAAGGTCACGCAGGGCAGGAAAAACGAGCTGATTGCGGAAGGGAAATTAAAGCCAATAATAGGGGGCAAGTACTCATTGTATATAGGCGATGAGGACAATGCATGCCCGAGCCTCAAGGGCAATAAATGCCTGATACACAAGAGCAGGCTGAGGCCCAAGACATGCGGCGATTTTCCGATTTATATTGTTGACAAAACAGTGATGATATCGGGAAGCTGCACTGCAGCCCGAGCCGGAATGTTTTATCCCTACATAAAGAAATTCATGAAGCTGGGCTATAAGGTCTCGGAGGGCAGCGGATTGCTTAATTCTGATTTTTATAAGGTGGCTGAATAGCTGATGGTTTCCAGCAAGTATTTTAAACACATGAAAACTCAGTTAATTTATGAAAAATAAGGCTCCAAAAAACCTTGATAAAATAATCTCTTTGCTTAAAGAGGAGACGAAAAATTTTTCTGTTCCTATTGCCACTAAAATCGGCGCAGAAGACAGGAGCCCGTTCAAAGTTTTGATTTCATGCATTTTAAGCCTGAGGACAAAGGACACGACAACAGGACCCGCAACAGAGAGATTATTCAGGCTGGCAAAAACTCCTGAGGCAATGCTTAAGCTTTCAAACAAAAAAATTGAGAAAGCAATATTTCCAGTGGGCTTCTACCCAACTAAAGCAAGGTACATCAGGGCTTCATGCAGGAAGCTTATTGATGATTTTGGCGGGAAAGTGCCGAAGACAATGGAGGAGCTCAAAACCCTTTCAGGCATTGGCAACAAATGCGCTGGACTGACGCTGATATACGGATACGGCAAGGTTGACTGCATTCCTGTTGATGCACATGTTCAAGTTATTGCTAATCGCCTAGGGTGGGTAAAGACTAATAATCCTGATAAGACCATGTATGCGCTTATGGAAACTATACCTAAAGGGCATTGGTTTGACTTAAATAATTTATTGGTTGCCCATGGGCAAAATATTTGCCTCACTAATTCTCCCTTTTGCAGCCGCTGTGCTATAAGGCGCTTCTGCCCTAGAATTAGCGTGAAAAGGAGCAGGTAATCAGGAATATTTATAAAAAATTCTCAGTTTTTATGCGCAAAAGGGGTGTTTTTGTTGGTAATTGCAGGATATGGCATCAAGAACATTGCTTGGGAAAGGAAGGTCAGCGAAAGTTTTTTTAGAAGAATCGCCTGAAGGGAATAGGGCAGTAAAGGCATTCTATGATGGCGGCATTCTAGCAAAAGCGGCAAACTATCTCCTGCAGGGCGCTCCAAATCCCTATATGTGGGATGAGGATGCTGTTTGGACTTCATTCTATAGGAGAAAAGTATTGTCCGATTTGGTTGAGTTTTGGTTTGAAAACCGGCTGAAGGCTGCAAATTCAATAAGCATCGGATGGAATGGCGAAAGCAGGGCTTTTGAGCTTACCACCGAATTTGTTGATGGCAGAACGGCCTCTTTACACAGCCCTTTTTCCCATGGCAGGGAGCACGAGCTTGGCGACTTAGTGAACAGCATAATGTGCCCTCTTCAGAAAAATCTGGCCGACTCGGGCTTTGATGGGCTGGCTTGGCAGGCCGGCAAAGGAAATCCCACTGCAATAGGCAATTTTCTGCTTGAAAGCAATACTGGCAAATGGGCCTGGATAGATCTTGAATCAGGAATTCCGGCTTTTGTCCCCATATCATTGGATTTCTTTACATATTACCTTCCCAAAGCCATGAATGAAGGAAAATTCCTTTTTGATGACGTTGATGTGGGAAGGTTAAGGGAGTATGCTACAAGAAATGTTGATGGTTTGATGGAAAAGATAGGCAGTGAGAGATATATAAAGTTGATAAGGAATATCAATAATCTGGAAGATACTCAGAAAAAATGGAAATCAAAAAGACGGGCCCACAGGAGCATAGAGTGCCACCTGAAGAAAGGGAATATATCCTCAGGTGATGCAACATGGTACAGGAAGCATGTTTTAGCGTGGTATGCAAGGGAAGCAGTTAGATTGACCGAAAAATCCATAGAGAAGGGACTGGAAGCCGCACTCGGGACCGTGAATTATATCTTTAGCCGTGATTTCATAGATTCAATAGGAAAGAACGTAAAACATTTGTCGCTCCTGATTGGACTGCCAAGCTACAGAACAGAGTATGCATTAAACTTTTTTAAGGGAAGAGTAAACAATTGGGCTGCAAGAAAACAAATAAGCCAAGAGGAAGCGCATGAACTGCTCGAAAGCCTTAAGAATGATTCGATTAGCTCCTATCTGGCTGATTTTGGACTGCTGATGTCGCTGAAGCCAATTATTAAAACAAGCCAAGCCATAGCATTGCCTGCACTCTATAATTCCGACTATGCAAATGCTATAGGGGTGAGCATCGCAATTTTTGCAGGCTCAATCATAAGGGCAGCATATGTCACAGGCAGGATGGCATATTCCATTGCAGCAGGAAAAGAAAAGCCGTGGGCTGCTTTTCTTATTGGAATATTGCCTATTGCCGGAAATTATGGCTACCCGATACAGATAATGCAATCCGGCATGAAGCAAAATGGCAAAGCGGGCCAATTCATAGCTTATGACATTCCAACTATAATTGGCGGAAAAGTTCCTATTGTTGGAGGGCATGATTCAAAATTAGAGCATTTTCTCAATAATCTTCCGACAAGAGCTGCCAGCTTATGGAACAGGAAAATTGTTCCGGCAGCATATTTCCTGGGAAGATTCAGCTACAGCCTTTCAAAATAAGGGGCTCTGTCCCGAATGTAGGTTAGCGGCATAAGGTGAGCGCATTTCATTATTCCAGCTAAAGAGGTCAAGGGGATGCTCTGCACGGAAACAAAGTTTCCCGGGACAGAGCCAAAATAAGGACAACCTTTAAAAACAAAAACTTCTCCCTTCTCTATTGTGGTTTTATGCTGAAAGCGGGCGATAAGGCTCCAGACTTCGAGCTGAAGGATACGGACGGCAACAAGGTAAATCTTTCCTCCATGAAAGGCGGCTATGTTGCGCTCTATTTCTACCCTAAAGACGATACACCCGGCTGCACGAAGCAGGCATGCAATATAAGGGATAATTATGCGGGGCTTAAAGGAAAAGTGAAAGTTTTTGGAATAAGCCTTGATGATGAGAAAAGCCATAAAAAATTCACCGAGAAATTTAACCTTAATTTTCCCCTTCTTTGCGATACTGAGAAGGAAGTGAGCAGGAAGTATGGAGTATACAGGAAAAAGCAGTTCATGGGAAAGGAATTCATGGGCATTGTGAGGTCAACTTTTGTTGTCGGGAAAGACGGAAAAATAAAGGGCATAATTGAAGATGTTGATGTGGAATATCACGCGCAGCAGATTCTTGAATCATTGAAAAGGTGATAAAATGGCAAAAAAGGTTATGGTTTTGGTTGATACGGATTTTAACGACATGGAGGCTGTTTACCCATACTATAGGATGATAGAGGAAGGCTTTAATGTCACTGTCGCGGGCAGCAAGGATGTCGCCTACCATGGAAAGTACGGCTGGCCGATGAAAACAGACGGCAAGATTGAAAGCTATAACGCAGATGATTTTGACGCTGTCATAATACCGGGAGGGTGGGCGCCTGACTACATGCGAAGAAATCCTGCAATGGTGAATTTTGTAAGGGAAATGAACGGGCAGGGAAAAATAATAGCGGCAATATGCCACGCGGGATGGATGCTAGCTTCTTCCGGAGCGTGCAAAGGCAGAAAAGTTACAAGCTTCTTCGCTATAAAGGATGACATGAAGAATGCGGGGGCAGAATGGGTTGACGAGGAGGTTGTTGTTGACGGAAACATAATCACCTCAAGGAAGCCTGATGACCTGCCGGCTTTCTGCAGGGAAATAATAAAGGCGCTTGAAAAATAAATCTTAATTTCGACTATTAAAAAACAAAACTAGTTAATTTGGCGCGCCCATTGTTGGCGCGCAACATAACGCCCGCCACATTGCGGGCGACGGCTGAGCGCCTATTGGGCGCACTATCCGCGGAAATCGAAGATTTCCTGGATGCTGAAAACTAAAGTTTCGCGTATGTTGCGCCGCGACATTGGCGGCGCCTGGATTACAAAAGATTAAAGAATAAAAAATAAAACACTAAACTAAAAGTACCTAAAATGCAAGTCAAGGAATACAAACTTAAAATAACAGGAATAAAGGACGAAGCGCCCAATGTAAAGAGCTTCAGGGCCAGAATTCCTGCCGGGGATAAGATTGATTTCAAGGCAGGGCAGTTCTTCATGGTGAGCCTTCCCGGCGACCCAAAGCTTAGGAGGGCATACTCCATTTCTTCGGCTCCGTCTGAAGGAAAATATATCGAGATAACCCTGGATAAAGTCGGGAAGTTCTCTTCAAGGCTGTTTGAAGCGAAGGAAGGTGATGAGATAACATTCACAGGGCCATACGGGAAATTCTACTTTGGCAATGAGCCCAATGATATTGTGCTGGTAGGTGCAGGAACCGGAATCGCGCCGCTGATGAGCGTCATCAGGGAATGCAGCAAAAAAAATATTCCAAACAGCGTCAGGCTTCTTTACAGCGCAAAGCTCCCCGAATCAATAATATTCAGGGATGAAATTGAAAAGATATCCAATGAAAATGAAAAATTCACGAAAGTATTCACTGCCACAAGGCTTCCGGGAGGCGATGAAAGCTGGAGCGGGAGGAGGGGCAGGATTGACAGGGAGCTTCTTGAGCAAAGCATACATGACAAAAACGGAAGCATATTTTTCCTGTGCGGCTCCAATGAATTCGTCAAAGGTGTGATTTCCATGCTCAGTGAAATCGGCATACAGAAAGAGCAAATAAGAACAGACATCTGGGGTTAGCATTGAATTTTCAATAAATATTTAAATAGGCAATTCCATGGAGAAATCATGCAAAAGCGCATCATATCGCTGTCGCCCAGCATAACTGAGATTCTTTACGGCATCGGGGCAGAGGAAAGCATAGCCGCTGTGTCAAAGCACTGCGATTTTCCTGAAAAAGCCGCAGGTAAGCCCAAAATAAGCGGGTGGGCCGATGTGAGGGAAAATACCATAATGCAGCATAAGCCGGATATCCTCTTTACATCAAGCTATGTGCAGCAGGAAGTCATAGACAGCTACAGGAAGCTTGGAGTAAGGATAGAGCCGATAGTCCCAACCACCCTGGTAGGGATACTCTTTTCAATACGCAAAATCGGCAAGCTGGCCGGGAAAGAGGCCAATGCAGAGAAGCTTGTAGCCGCAATAAACAAGGGAATAAACACCGCAAGAAAAAAATCAAAATTTGTCGACAGGAGGCCCCGGCTTTATATTGAGGAATGGAACAAGCCGCCTACAGTAGCTGGAAACTGGGTGCCGACACTTGCCCAGGTTGCAGGAGCCAATTATTCCCTGATAAAGGCAGGGCACCGGAGCAGGGAGGTTTCACTGGAAGAGATAAGGAAATACAACCCGGAATACATAGTGCTTGCCGTAAGCGGAACCAAATCAAATTCAAGGAAGGAATGGATAACTTCAAGAAAGGGATGGGAAGAGCTTAAGGCGGTCAAGTATGGACAGGTACACGTAATTGACGAATCCCTGATAAACCGGGCAGGGCCAAGGCTGGTGATGGGGGCTGAAGCGCTTGGAAGCATAATGCACCCTGAGCTGTTCGGGACTGAGCGGCTTAAGGAAATCATAAAATAAGGCACCATATCCATTTTCATCAAATCCCGCCAAATAGAGGCTTCGGTGAAAATCTTGCTTCGCTCGGGTTAGCGGCTTTCGCCCAATTTACGTACTGCATAAAGTATCGGTCATTCCCGTAGGGAGCGCCCCCTTGACCTCTTTTGCCTGAAAAATGGAATGGGCTCACCTTATGCCGCTAACCTTCATTTTCACCGAAGCACCAAATAGATAAAGATTTTTAAAGGGCAGTTTTCTCTCCGTCTGATATGGAAAGCAAAGCTTCAATCAGCCTGTGCATGATTACGAAAAATGAAGAGGCTTTTCTCGAGAGGTGCCTTAATTCTGTAAAGGATATTGTAAGCGAGATAATAATAGTGGATTCTGGCAGCGTCGACAAGACAAGGGAAATAGCAAAGAGCTTCGGCGCGAAGGTATTCGACTTTCAATGGAAGGACAGCTTCGCAGAGGCAAGGAATGAGTCCATAAGGCGCGCGTCCTCAGGATGGATATTGGTTCTGGATGCCGATGAGTTCATAGACAAGATTATCAAGGAAAAGCTGAAGGAGCTTGTTGAGAATGCAGGGCAAAAAACCGGGGGCTTTTTTCTTGACCAAATCTCCTACCTTAAGGCGCCCTTCTCCGGCTGCAGGAAAAACAATTTAAAGTTTACAGAGGAATACCCATTCTGCATAAGCAAAAGAATGGTGAGGCTTTTCAGGAGTAAAGAGGGCTTCAAGTTCAGACACCGCGTCCACGAGCTTGTTGATGATTCTTTGAAAGAAAAGGGGTATGAGATTTTAGACTCCGGCCTCAGCATACACCATCTCGGCTCTGTCAAGGACGAAAAGTCCCTTCAGAGAAAGCAGGAAAAATACGCCAAGCTTATACTTAAGCAGCTTGAGGATGACCCAAACAGCGCGCGCTACAGCTACTATGCAGCAGGCTATTTCATGAGCATGAATGATGTGGACAGGGCACTTGAGCTTTATAAAAAAGTTGCTGAGATTGACCCGAATTTCAAGCTGATATTCTCGGATATTGCGAAAGCTTACCTTAAGAAAGGCAATATCGAGAGGGCAATAGTCTATTTCAGGAAAAGCATGAAGCTTCATCCCGAGAATCCAAGCCCCGCAAACAACCTTGCAGTTCTTCTCATGCAGAAGAGCATGTTTGCAAGCGCAAAGACAATCCTTGAGGAGCAGATAGAGAAAAATCCGGACAGCAAGCCTTTAAGGATAAACTACCAGACTTTGCTTGAGCATGCATACAAGAAGCAGGGCGTCTACAAGGCAGGATAAAATGAGACTGAAAGGAAAAGTCGCGCTTGTTACCGGGGCAAGCTCCGGCATCGGGAAAGCAATTGCAGGGCTTTTTGCAAAAGAAGGGGCTGAGGTTATTCTCGCTGCGAAGGATACCAGAAAGCTGAAAGCAGTGCAGAAAGAAATCCAAAAGGAAGGGGGCAGGGCATTTTCGGTTTCAATGGATATAACAAAAAGAAATCAGGTTTATAATTCAATAAAAACAATAATAAAAAAATACGGCAGAGTTGACATCCTCGTCAATAATGCAGGCATTGCCCGCTGGGATCCCATTGAGAATGTTTCAGACAGGGATTTTGACGAGCATATGCTTGTCAATGTCACAGGATATTATAACTGCATAAAGGCAGTAGTGCCTTACATGGTCAAAAGGAAGTCAGGAGCTATACTGAACATTATATCCGGCAGCGGAAAGAATGCGAGGGCGGGCACTGTCGCTTACTCAACTTCCAAGTTTGGGGCAGCGGGGCTTTCTGATGCTGTGCACGAAGACCTGAAAAAATATGGCATTAATGTTACTGCGATATATCCCGGGAAAACAGACACGCCGATACATGACGCTTACTTAAAGAAGAGCGATCCTAAAAGGAAGAAATTCCTGAGGCCAGAGGATGTTGCCAAGCTGGCCATTTATGCTGCCACTTTGCCGCCTTACGCTAAGCTCAAGGAGGTGAGCCTAAGGCCGGAAGAGTAGACTTTTTGAGATTGCTTACGCAATGTTCAGCAATTGTCTTCAGGTTTATAATGTCCTCTTCGTTGTATTCTACAAGAAGATTGAGGTAATACTCATCTCCTGTCGCCTTGTACATGCGCCATAAAGTGACTGCATCCCCACCATTGAATTCCTCCACTATCTTCTTCCTTTTTATGCCCATGTCTCTTTCAATCCTCTTTAAGCCGCCTACAAGGCCGAGCTTCCTTGCGGCAACCCTTACATCAAAATTCGGAACATTTGGGAGGATGTTTGGGTATCTTTTGCTGATGAACGGAAGATCGAAAGAGGCCCCGTTAAACGTCACAATAAGTTTGTATTTTTCCAGCTCCTGCTTTATTGCTTTGTAATCAAGGTTGATACTCTTTATCATTATCTTTGTGTCTATGCCGTTGTACAGCCCTATCATTGTTATGTCATCATGCCAGCCAAGGCCTGTTGTCTCGATGTCAAGGAACACTGCATCCTCTTTGAAGAAATCATACAATCTCCAGTATTCGCTTTGCGGAAGGAGGCTTTTGAAGTAGGTTGAATTGAAATTGTAAAGGGCAGACCTCGCCTCCCTTACCTTCCTGTCATAGTACGCTTTTCTTATGCCTGAAAGCCCTTTGATACTCTTTGCAGAGAGGAATGAATCCCAGTCCCTTATGCCCTGCCTCCAAAGATCCTCTTCAAGCTGCTGCCCTATTCTCTCAAGAAATATGAAGCTGCTGCGTATCATGCCGCTTTATGGAAAGAGGCGGTTTTTAAGCTTTACTGGAGCGGATGTCCAGTGGCTTTTCCGACAAAGTCAACTTTTCTCTCTTTTTTGAAAAAAACATACACTTTTCCAATCTTTTCTTCCAGCTGACGCATATAGGCTTCTGTAATCTCACCATACCTTACTGAGATTGTCTCAACTCCGCCACCTTTTTTCCTTATGTAAAAATCTATTATTGGCTCTCCCCCTTCAAGCCTATAGACTATAATCTGAATGTTATTCTTCCTCATGCCATCGTCCAAGTCCACTTTTATTTTTTCCAGAACCTGCCCTAAATTTTTGTCCTGATTTGAAGCATACTCTCCTTTCCCTTCCTGTATCCTGCGTGCTGGCATCAATCCTTTGAAAGCATAAAACTGAATTCCAATGTACTCTTCCCTGTCAAACTTTCTCTGTTCTTCCTTGAAAACAAGCCCATCCAGCCCCATAAGTGCAGAATAAACTGATTGTATATAAATACCACTAAGAAATAGTCACTCATTTTTCTGGAATTATTATCCACGCAATGAAATAAGCAAGAACTCCCGCACCCATGCTGGCAATTGAGCCTATAGCCCAAATCAGCCTCACGACTGTCGGATCAACATCGAAGTATTCCCCAATGCCTCCGCATACGCCTGCAATCATTCTGTTGCCTTTGCTCCTGTAGAGCTTTTTCTGCTTTTCAGCCATTTTATTCCCGGTTTTTGAAGTAAGGCCTCATCTTTGACCTTAACGCATCCTCAATATTCGATTCATCCTCTTCCAAGGTGTATATAAAATTTTTCCTGTTCTTTTCGTACTGGAACATTATTTTTTTCGCCTCTTCGTCCTCAACAGAGGAGCTGTAGAAATGCTCTACGTAAAGGTTGAATTTAGGGATGAAGAAGAGCGGCCTGAAATCCTCGGAATCAGACCATGCGACAGAGACATGGTACTGGAACAGCAGTCCCTGCTCAAACAGGAAGTCAGCTATTAATTTTTCCACTTTGCTCCTTACATAGTGGCCCGTCTTTGTCTTGAACAGCTTCTTCTTCTTTTTTTCCTCGTCTTCATGGGCAGGTTCGTCTTTTATTCCCTTTTCTTTCTTCAGCTCCTCGAACAGCTCTATCTTCGCGGCATTTTCGTAATGGGTGCTGTTGGTAAGGACGACATCAAACGAGAGCATGGCATCTTTCACATTCCCAAGCAGGAATTCCATATGGCCCTTATTGTACCATGCTTCTGTGGAATTCCTGTCAAGCTCAACAGCCTTTGAAAATGACTCATGAGAAAGCTTTAAGAGGCTTTTCCTGTCATCCAGCTTTTTCATTGCGTCCATTTCCTTCTTCTGGATGTCAGTGAGGCTTTCGCCCTGAGGCGCATCAACAAGCTTTTTCATGCCGTAATACGCGCTTCCCTTGCCCATGTATGCAGCAGCCCTTTCATTCTGCGGTATCTCATAATCCAAGGCTGCATCATAGTGCTCAATTGCTTTTCTTAGGTCGTTAAGATGGTAGAAGCAGCTGGCTATGGAAAAGTGGACATCGAAAAGAAACTGCGCGACTTTCGGGAAGAATTCACTCTTCTCCCTTTTTTCCGGGAAGAGTTCAAGGGCTTTATGGTACTCGTCTATTGAAGCCCTGTACTGCTTTAAATTTGAGAGCCTGTCCGCTTCCTTCTTTATCTGGGCAGCTTTCCTTATGTCCTCGTTGTCCCTGAATATCTCGGCATTCTTCAAAGAAAGCTCCTCTTCTATCTTCTCCTGCCTCTTCTCTTCTGCCAGCTTCTTCAGGTAATTGATTACCATTGTCAAGTTTTAACAATGAAAGAATATTTAAGGCTTGTTGTTTTGGCCTGTGGATAAATGACATACTCCCAAAATAAATCCAGCTAAAACTGGGGGTTTCTCACGCAAACCATTTAACTTAAACTTTTTCCTCTTGTGAGGTCGCTGATGCTAAAAGTCTAATGTATGGTTCGCTTAACGAGAAACACCCTAAAGATACAAGCAACCACCTTCAAAGTGAGGTGGTCGCAATGACTAAAAACAAATATCCGCACTTCAATCCCGAAGTGTACAAAATTGAAAGTAAAATAGCAACGGTGAGAACATCACATCATTGCAAGTTTAACATCAACTATCATATTATTTGGATTCCAAAGTATAGGAAGCCAATTTTAATAGGCAAAGTAAGAGAAGTCTTGAAAACAATCATTGACGGGCAATGCCAAGAATTGAGCTTAAACAATCTCGCATTGGAAATAATGCCAGACCACTTGCACTTATTTGTAGGCGCAAAGCCAACAGTAACACCTTTTAAGATAATTCATAAATTGAAGGGCAACACGTCAATTCAGTTAAGACGAGTATTTCCAGATTTGAAATATTTGGGATACAAACAGCATTTCGGAAAAGGTTTTGATGCTCTTTGGGCAAGAGGTTATTACTGCGGTTCTGCTGGACACGTTTCGCAAGAACAAGTCAAGAGATACATTCAAGAACAGATGGGCAAAAGTGTTTTTGAGTATGATATTTACGGATGTCCTACTCACTTGAAAGGGCAATTGAAGATAGGAGATTTCACAAAAATATGATCCATTTTCAATACTACTGAAGTGGCACACCTAAATCCCGCCGAGAGTTCGTCAGCGCCTGAAAGGCCTGACGGTGAACGGCGGCGCAATAAATAAAAACACTCTTTCTTGAAGAATAGCTGAAGCGAA
>JAGVYR010000059.1 GCA_018303185.1 Candidatus Woesearchaeota archaeon
AGAAACGAATTTCCTTTTGCTACGTACATGGGCATCACCTATGTATCTAAGAAGTACCTACTATAAATAACTTACGAAAATCAATCTCCTATGCTATAAAGTAACAAATTTTCTCTGATAATGGAAACTATAAGCAAAGAAAAACTGATTAAAAGATTAACAGCCTTAAAGAAACTTGGTTGGGTTGAAAATGGCCGATTTGGAAATCATGGAGGAATTGGCAATACTCTTGAAGATTATCTTGGAATAAAAGAAAACAACCTCCCTATACCAAACGCAAGAGAGTGGGAACTTAAAACTCAAAGAAAGAAAACGTCTTCTTTAACGACATTGTTCCATATAGAACCTTCACCGAGAGCATTAAAAATTGTCCCTAGTATACTCCTATTAAAGTATGGATGGAAACATCAAGGAGCGGGCCTAAAGTATTCATCTGACGAGCTCAGTTTTAGACAGACAATAAGCACCAAATCTTTTTCAGATAGGGGATTTATAGTTAAAGTGGATAATAAAGAGCAAAAAGTAAAGATTTCATTCGATAAAGCGAAAGTAGATGAGAGGCATAAAGAATGGTTAAAATCTGTTGAAAAACGAGTAGGTCTTGGAGAATTAAACCCGCAACCATATTGGGGTTTTAAAGATTTAGAGCATAAAGCTGGAACAAAGCTATTGAACTGCTTTTATGTACAAGCTGAGGTAAAGAAAGAAGATGGAAAAGAATATTATTGGTATGATACTATCACAATCCTAAAGGGTTTTACTTTCTCTGGTTTGTTGAAAGCCATTGAACAGGGAGAGATTCTTGTTGATTTTGATGCACGCACTGGTCATAATCATGGGACAAAGTTTAGGATGCGCCAAGGTTCCTTTGAGATGCTATATGAAGAAGTTATTAAAGTATAGATGTAACAGCAATACGCGACAAAGCTAACAATCCCGCCGAGAGTTCGTCAGCGCCTGAAAGGCTTGACGAGGGAGCGAGGCGGAAGGGGATTATAAGGGGTGTCCCCTTATTTCATCTTCATCTTCCAAATAGGTGGTATAATGCGTTTGAAATTTGTCTCTGTTTAGTTTGATAATCAAAACCAGCAGAAATAATAGGAATTGCAACTAATCCAAGTACAATAGCGTATTTAATACCTAATCTATCATTTTCAATGTTCATTAAACCAATAAAAAAGTCTCTAAATTTAAACAAAATGACTACTTCTATTCCAGTAACTATCTCAGTCATAATAAAATACCAAATAAGTTGAAATAAATATTTTATTTTCATTTTTTACTATAGAATAGCTATGAGGAGACCATAAATGTTTTATCTTCTTTTTTTACGTTTCTGTCTTTGATTCCATCGTCTTTTCTGCATTTGTATATTCCCTCTACCCCTATTATTATACTTATTTCTTCCTCTTCCTCTAACTAAATTTATAGCTTGATGCATATTTATGAAGCCAATTCTAGCTAGTCTAAATATCACTGCTTCTCTTTTTCTACCAATTTTTGCTGCAATATCATCAATTGACATTCCAGACTTATAGTAACCTCTTAAATGGTTAATTTCATCGTTAGTCCATCTTTCTTTATCCTTAGAAGAAGTTATCACCCCATTTTTACCACTTATAAATTCTTTATTTCCAACAATCTCATAAGAATCTCCTTCTTTATTGAAATCTTCAATATACGAAAACTTAATCTCTCCAGCAGTATAGGGTTGGTTAAACACCTTGCCCACTACCTTCTCAGATATTTTTTCTATTAATTGACCAATTAGGTTTTCGTCTCCTAAATATCTTCTCATCTTTTTAATGTATTTCTCTCTTATTTTCGTTGGGATGTCTGAGAAAGGTTTTAGATTACCAAGTGGGAAGAATTTCTTACCATTTTTATGAATTTCTTTTAGAGATTGACAATGCATAGAGTCTTTTGTAAGGAGGATTACCTGCGTTTCAGGGTAATTAAACATATCTTCTTGGTTGATTATACCAAATCGCCTATATTTTACTTCTATTAAATATGCATTATTGAATTTATCTACAACTATAAAATCTGGATGGTGTCTTATGTATTTGGCAGCAGGACCTTGTATAAGGTTGAATCTATCCGCTAATTCTTTAAATGTATTCTCGTAGCCTGCTTTTATTACTTTGAATCTCGACTCTCTAAACATTTGCTCAACTATTTTTTCGGCTTTTTTTCCTTTCACCAGATTATCTTCAATCATTTTAATGTCTCCTCCTCTTAGGCCTGTATTGCATAATCTTTCTATTTACAAATTTACCCCCTCTTACTCGAACCCTTTCCTTTTTCCAATAAATTTCCTCACCTTCATACCCTCTTTCCTTATCTTCTTCAGGGATATCTTCAGGTTTAGGAGACACATAACCCAATTGTTTAAGAGCTTCATTCATTACTTTTGTAATGCTAAGATTTTTATCAATTATAAATTTATTTTGGCTCGGTGTTAATCTAATATTTATTCGTATAATTCTCCTTTCATATCCTTGAACATTTTGAACGTCTTTTATATCCATAGTATTTACCTTGTACATACAGAGTATGTGCAATAAGTATATAAATCTTTTGTTTTTCAATTTTCAAACACCCTGGAGGCTAGAACTAACAGATACATATTAAAAATTTTACAGCTTTCGCCTCTTGCAGAAACAATAGATTGAGGCGACGGGCTTCATCCCACAGATAAATCAGTGGGTATTCGCCCTACTATTTTATAATACGGGCTGGCCTAAGCTTTTTGTTGATTCTGCCATTCTGCTTTTTCTCAGGCTTTGTGCGTTTTCACTTTAATAGAGATTTTTCCAAAAGATTAAAAAACTCTGAAAAACCTAAAAAGAATTAAAGGCCAATCAAGCAGGGATTGGGCTATTTTACCATCTCAGCAGGGCTTCCTTCGGCTCAAGCGGGATTACTGTAACTTCTTTAGGGCTTTATTTCATTTGAGCGAGAACAACCTACTCCCCAATTACCTTCACCAAAACCCTTTTCTTCCTTCTACCGTCAAATTCAGCGTAATATACCTGCTCCCACGGGCCGAAGTCAAGCTTTCCCGCAGTAATTGCGCAGACAGCTTCCCTTCCCATTACAGTGCGCCAGAGATGCGCATAGGCATTGTCTTCCCCGGTCAGATTATGCCTGTAAAGGCTTACGTCAGTGGGCGCGAGCTTCTTCAGCCATTTCTGGAAATCCTCAATCAATCCAGATTCTGCATCGTTGATATAGACAGAAGCGGTAATGTGCATCGCATTCACAAGGACAATCCCTTCCTTAACTCCAGATTTTGTAACCAATTCCTGCACTTTATCCGTAATATTGATGAATTCAATTGTTTCCTTTGTGTCAAACCAAAGGTATTGGGTTAAAGCTTTCATTTTATGAACAATACACCTTCCTTATTTTTAAAAGCCCTGTCACCCGTAACAAACTTAAGCCCATTTTCAAGCGAATAAATATACCCTACGGCATCAAAAATGGACAAATTCTCTTTTTTGTTGTCAGCCCTGTACTTCAATGATTTTATCAAAACGTTCCTGCTTACATTCCTGTAGAAGCTTTCCAGCTTCTTTAGCCAGTATCTTGCAAGGTCTTCATTTCCCTCTTTATAAAGGAATAAATAAAACTCTGCAATGGTCAAATCCGTTATAACAAAATCCTGATTGAGAAGCCCTGTAAAGTCCGGATTATTCCTGCCTATCTCAACCAGCGCATAAGTGTCAAGGCAAAGCATTTTAGATGAACTTGCTTTCTTTTCCCCTTAATTCCTTCAGAATCTGGCTTGTCGGCTTTTTCAGCTTCAGCGGCTTCAATGCGCCGAACAGCTCCTTTAAGGGATTCTCCGCGGGCTTTATGTCTATAGCGATGTCCTGATTCTCCCTGAGCCTAAGTTCCCTTACAACATCCTTTGGAATCCTTACGCCCAAAGAATTGCCCCATTTCCTTGTTTTAGTTATCATCTTGTATAATTAATTATACATAAGGTATAATTATATTTAAAGGTTGCGGTTTTTGAAGTTTAAAGCCAACAATGGCACTGGTCGGGCCGGGGTTGCGCCGTCCGGGCAGCCCGACGACGAGCATAGCGAGGACAGTGCCATTTTTGTTGGCCATTTAAGAGTTAGTGAAATTTTTTAGGGATGCAATAACTTAGAAAAACCCTTCCAGGCTCTTCTGCTCCCTGTGCTGCATGATATCATCCTTTGTATAGCCGAATACCGAAAGTATCTTTTCAACAGAGGGCACGACCTGGTTCTCTATGTAATAGCTGGAATCGTACTCGTTGCCTTTCACTTCATCAGGCAGTTTGACGCGGCTGCTGATGGCGTCAGAGCCGGATGTGACGACATATTTTATCATAGTGCCCGGCCCGACAGAAACGCCCTGGTTCTTCAGCCTCTGTGCAGCGGCAACATGGGGCCCTTTTGAGTCATAGTCCTCAATGTTTTTCTGCAGTTGTGTAAAGATAACCACTTTCTCGACAGGAATCTCCCTGTTCCTCAAATCCCCAATCACGCTTTTAACGTACTGCAGCGCCTTATTATCATCCCTTTCCTTCAGGATAATGGAAAGCACATTTTCCTGCGCTTCTTTCGCTATAAGGCTCCAGTTCCTTCTTACTGTCTCAAAGCCCCTTATCTTCATAATGCCTTCTTCCGAGACAAGCGCATACTTCTTCTTTGCGCCGCCTTCAAAGCCCTTTGCAGACACAAATATCCCTGCAGGATAAAGGCCTTCATACTCCAGTTCCATGACTCCGGGAAGCTCGGCATTTATCCTTTCAGCAAATTTCAAAACATCTTCCTCTGTCCTGCCCTGCAAAATCAGGAATACGCTGTCCGTATCAGAATAAACCACCCTGAATCCAGAAGCCTCGGCAGAGCTAATCACTTTCCTTATGTAATACCTGCCGTAAGCGGTTGTAGATTCCGCACTTTCAAGGGAATAATAGCGCGCCCCGAAAAAGCCCAAATACCCATAGAATGAGTTTGCCAATAACTTGAGGGCGTTTGACCTTGCCGCCAAAAACTTATTGTCCTTTATCTCCTTCTTGCCCTGGTTCAAAATTTCCTTGATTCTCGTCCTTCTAGTGATTATGTCCTCGATTATTGTAGGCAAAAATCCCTTTCTCTTTGAGCAGAACCAGAAGTTTTCGCCTTCCAGGGGCACTTTCTCTTTTCCCTCGCAGCAGCCGCATTTGAAAGTGCCGGGGCTCAGATTATGGGATGCTATGATTGTAGGATACAGGCTCCTGTAATCAAAAACAACAATGTTTTCATAAAGCCCGGGCTTCGGCTCAAACACAAAAGCGCCCTTTATGCTCCTCATGCGCCTTTCATTAAGCTCGCGGTCATTGGGCTTGTTCGGGACAATCTGGCTGAAAGCAGGAGCCTGCCTTATCACATACCATTCAACCAGCTGGGAAAAGCCCATGCGTATCATGTCATTTATAGGAAGGCCCACAATCTTGACAAGCTCTATTATCGTGGGAAGCATTTCTTCGGAAAGCCTATGGGCGAGAAAAGCGTCATGCATGTTGTAACTGCAGAACTCTTCCAGCTTTTCAGGGCCGTTGTCCCATGCTGTTGAAAGCTCATCCAGATTGACTTCCTTCTTCTTCTCGCCAAGAAGCTCGGACGCGACAGCATCAAGGCTGAATGATCCTGTGTCCATTGACGGGCCCATGACTTTGCGGATGAATTTGAATATGTCTAAATGAGTTACGCCCGTTATCTCAGCAGTCACATTATTGCCCCTGCTTATCCTCAGCTCAGAGCCGTCTGCCCCCAAATCAAGCTTTATCTTGTACTTGTCGGCCCTTGTTTTTATATACGGAAAATCAAACCCGTCTGAAAAATATCCCGTTATTATGTCCGGCCTGTAGGAATCTATGTGCTTCTTGATGTCTTCAATCATTGCAGCTTCGCTGTCTACAAATTCCACATAATCCAATTGTGTTTTGAATTTTTTCCACGTGACAACCCGCTGGAAAGACTCGCTGTAAAGCGCTATCATGAGTATCGGGTTTTTCGCCTCGTCTATGGCGCGGTTGGCGGGAGTGTATGTCTCGATGTCAATTGCAAGAATCCTAGGCTTTGTTATCGTCTCGTCGCCCAACTGCTCAAGCTTCTCGGCTTTGAAGCAGGGAATCCTCAGGTGGGAAGGGACAAAGCTGCCCTCGACCTCGTAAAGAAGCATCGGGGTAATGGCCTTGTCTATCAGGTAGCGCCTTGCAAACAGGATATCATACTCATAGATTGAGTCAACAGCATCCCATTCCTTTATTATCTCTCTCAGCACAGGAACATCCCTTGGAAGGTTTACAAAGGCTTTTATTGCGCCCACTTCCTTTCCAAGATAGATCCTTTTCACTGATTCGGCTTTCGTTACAAAATATGTTTCCCCTTCCTTTTCTATCTTTAAATTTGAGAGCTTTTCCTTAATTTCCTGGCCTTTTTTCGGGACTACATAGAAATAAGGGCTGAATGAGCCGTCAAGGACGCATACCTGCTTCCCGTCTGCTGTCTTGCCGAATAAATGGATTACTGCCTTTCCGTCAAGAACCTTATACGATGCATCCAAAGGATAAAAGCGTATTTTTTCCCCCATAATGCGGGATATGGGCTGTTTGTATATAAAATTAATGCGGTTTAGAATGGGATAAGCTAATTTGCCCTATATAAAGCCGATAGAGGCAATGAAAGAATCAACGGGCAGGGAGCAGAAGGCAGAGCTGCTTGAGAAGCTCCACGAGCAGAACAGGCAGATTTCAAGATTGTATAAGGTATGGGCGAAGCATGGTTACAGCAGGTGATTGCAGGGAAACCTTTAAATAATAGTTATGTTTAACGTAACTAAAATGGCAAGCAGGGAAAATGAGATTTTGGAGCTTTTCTTCAACAGCCCCAAGCACTGGCATTTTGAAGAGATGCTCAGGGAAGTAAGGATAGGAAGGCCGCAATTGGCACGGTGGCTCAAGGCATTTGAAAAAGAGGGCATAATAAAAAGGGTGAAGCAAAGGGGAAAGATGCCATATTACGTGCAGGACTTCCATAGCCCCCGGTTTGACATCAGGAAAAAGATATATGCAAAGCAAAAATTGGCGTCAAGCGGGCTCTTGGAGCATCTTGCATCTTTGGAAAAAGCAAAAGTTATCATACTGTTTGGCAGCTTTTCCCGCTCCGATTGGCACAGGGACAGCGATATAGACATATTCATATACGGCAGCGACGATGATTTTAAGCAGGGCAAGTACGAGCTGAAGCTGCACAGGGACATTGAGGTTCATGCTGCAAAGGATAAGAAAGACCTTAAAAGGATTGATAAAATGCTTCCATACATAGTATCCGGAGATTACATCAAAGGCTCAATACAGGATCTCGGAGTTGAAGTATATGCGAAAGCCTAAAACATTGGATGAAACATACAATTCCTGCACCGCAGACGGATACATTTACGAGATAAAAGAGGCCAATCGTGATAAGATAATGTCCCTGATGCAAAATGCCGATATATGCGTGAGCAGCGCAAATATTGTGATTAAGGCTATTAGGAAGCAGGATAAAGAGTGGATGAGCGTATTCTTAAGCCACTATGATGCACTCAGGATATATGCCGAGGCCCTGCTTCAATTTGACAGATTGGACATCCCCAACCATGAATGCCTGTTTGCGTGCCTTTGCGTCAGGCGTCCTGAGCTTGAGCTTGACTGGAACTTCCTGAATTCAGCGAGAAAAAAGCGGAATGGAGTAAATTATTACGGGGAGAGAATATCCTATGAAGACTGGAAATCCGTTGAGGTGCAGGTAAAGATGTACATTTCCACTCTCAAAAAAGAGATTGAGAAACTGCTGAGCATGCTTACAGCAGGTGATTGCAGGGAAACATTTAAATAATAGTTAGTATTATCCTAACTAAAATGAAAAGCAAAGAAGAATCTGTCCTGGAACTGTTCTACGGCAGCCCAAGGCACTGGCATTTTAATGAAATAATGGAAAAAGCAGGAATAAGCAGGCCCCAGCTGGCCCATTGGCTGAAGAAATTTGAAAACGACGGGATTATAAAAAGGACAAAGCCAAGAGGAAAGATGCCTTATTACGTGCAGGATTTTGAAAGTAGTGAATTCCACCACCGGAAAAGGCTCTTTACGCTCAAGCGATTGTCTGAAAGCGGACTGCTCAGCCATCTTGAATCGCTCAGGGAAGCAAAAGTAGTCATTCTCTTTGGTAGCTTTTCAAGGTCTGACTGGCATGAAGGAAGCGACATAGACATTTTTATATATGGCGATGATAGCGAATTAGAGGCAGGAAGGTTCAGTGCAATGCTGGGGCGGGGCATTCAGGTGCATTCAGCAAAGGACAGAAAAGATTTAAAAAGAATAGATAAGATGATCCCTTACATACTCATGGGGGATTTTATCAAAGGCTCAATAGAAGACTTGGGAGTTGAGGTTCATGCAGGAGTTTAGGTCAAAAGAAGAATCCTACAAATCGTGCCAGGCAGGCGGCTTTTTCATAAAACTGCTTTATGTGAACAAGCAGAGGGCAAAATCCCTGCTGGACAATGCAGACACAAACCTCAGTTCCGCAAATAAGCTGGCTGATGCCCTGCAGAAGGGCGATAAAGGATGGATGAACGTCTATACTATGCATTATGAGGCGCTCAGGATCTGCATAGAAGCCTTGATGATTTTTGACAAGGTAGTGTCAAAGAACCATGAATGCCTCTTTTCTTACCTCTGCATGAAAAAGCCAGAGCTTAACCCTGACTGGGATTTTTTTCAAAAAATTAGGACAAAAAGGAACGGCGCAAACTATTACGGGGAGAGAATATCCTATGAAGACTGGAAATCCGTTGAGGTGCAGGTAAAGATGTACATTTCCACTCTCAAAAAAGAGATTGAGAAACTGCTGTACAAACGATGATTTATAGTTTTCCAAGCTTCCTCAACAATTCTTCCTTATCCCGCTTCAATGATAGAAACTTTTGCTTTTCGGATTCGTGCTCATCAATAATATCTTTATTTTTAAAACTCATAACTCCCCCTAAATATCTTGATATATTCAGATATTTATTCTTCAGCAGCCTTAAATAAAAATCCCTATTCATCGGGTCTATAGTGAACCTATATTGTGGTCCAATATTATCCTTGTAATCAATCTTGCTTATTTCAGAATCATGATTTTTAAGGAAAAATATTGGAACTAGGAATTCATACTGAATTGATCCATTTCGCACAGAGTCATAATCATCAAAAATAAGATAAATGTAGGAGTAGATTTTTTTATTCGGATTTTCAAGTATGTAGTCTATTGTCTTGTTTTATCCATTCAATGTCTCATCCATAAAAGCCAATAGAGTCGCTATAGTGAAAATATAAAATAATTTCGATTCATTATGGTTGAAGATTACTATATTCTGTCTGCGGAAATCTTTTGTAGATTCGTCTACGTTTTCTTTGCCGTAATATTCTTTAATCTCATTAATTATCCTCATTTTTCTAACATTATTCTTATTATCCGAGCGGACTTTAATATCCGTAATAATAGATAAAGTCCGCTGGATATAGGCACAGTTATTTATTTACGATTATTAATGTCCGTGCCTATAAACTCTAATGATTTTGATATTTCCATTTTCGTAGTGCCGTATTTTGGATATTTTTGTTTATAAATAAATATCTCTATAAATATTTTCCCCTTATAGAGAGAAAAGTTTCCATCAATAAACTGGCCTTATCCCTTAGATAAAAACTCTTAATGCCGCATCCTGCAGCAGCTTTTCATCTCATCCAAGTCTGAGAATGTGGCAAAGAACGTGCTTAAGTGCTCTTCAAGCTCTTTCTGGCCTTTTTTGCTTAAAGTATAGCGCTTTTTGGAGTCAATCTCAAGAAGGCCCTTTTTCTTCAGGTCCTTCAGAGCGGGATATATGGTGCCGGGGCTTGGCTTGCTGCCCTTCCTCTTCTCAAGCTCGCAGGCAATCTCCTGCCCGGATTTCTTTTCCTTGTAGACTATCCAGAGTATGAGGAAAGATAAGAACCCTTTTAGCTCGCAGCTTGTCATATCTTTAAATCATAGCAGCGTATATAAAAACCTTCCTTAAAACCTGTATATTGGAAAACCGATAAATATATAAATAAGTATCGTATATCCAATATCGTAAATACGATATGCTAAATACGCTGCAGGAGGATGAACCTCTTTCCCTCCTGCGGTACCCCCACTTAAAAACACACGGAGGCGAGAATATGGGAGAAGGATGCGGTTGCGGAAGCTGCAAGTAAGCGGATTTTTCTTTTTATTTTTTTGATTTTTATTTCTTGATTCCTTTTTACAGCTGTTTCTTTAATGTATCCGGAAAAACAATGCCGGCAAAGCAGCAGACAATCCAAAGGCAATAATCCAGGCAATAAACATGAAAAAACAGCAGAAGCCCGGCATAAAAATCAGGCAAATCGCCCAATAATAAACCAAAAACATAGCCTAATTAAAAATAGCTAAAAATAAAATCCCGAAGGCTTTAAATATCAACCCCAATCTTTTCTTTTGATGAAGGATAACAATCACGTTCTTGAAGGCGATGTCGGAAAGACACTGATAAGCATGTCAATCCCGATGTTCTTCGGCATGCTTTCAATAATGCTGTTCAATGTCGTGGACACCTTTTATGTCGGGCTGCTTGGAGCCAAAGAGCTTGCCGCGATGGGATTCACCTTTCCTGTAATATTTATCATACATGCCATTGCAAGAGGAATTTCAATAGGCGCAACATCCGCAATCTCCTCTGCGATAGGCAAAGGAAAGCGGGAAAGAGTGAGGAGGCTTACCACTGACAGCATTTTGCTGTCTTTTGGCATAGTTGTGGCAGTTGCCCTTGCAGGATACTTCACCATAGAGCCGGTCTTCTCCGCTTTGGGCGCAGACGCAGAGATGATAGGGCTGATAAGGCAGTACATGGTGCCGTGGTATTTTGGAATCGGGCTGCTTGTAATTCCCATGACGGGAAACAGCGCCATAAGGGCGACAGGCGACACAAAAACACCAAGCATAGTTATGCTTATCGCGGGCGTCATCAATCTTATACTGGACCCTTTCCTCATCTTCGGCATAGGCCCCTTTCCAAGGCTTGAGCTTTTCGGGGCGGCCCTGGCAACAGTAATATCGTGGAGCCTTACATTCATAGTTGCGTTCTATGTACTGCAGAGGGAAAAGATGCTTGACTTTTCCCTGCCTTCATTTGAAGACTGGCTTAAATCATCAAAGAGGATACTTTACCTTGGGCTTCCGAGTGCTGTAAGCAATATACTGATGCCTATAGCTGCAGGGATACTTACAAGAATCATCTCCTCCTACGGCACAGAGGCTGTCGCGGCTTTTGGAGTCGGCACAAGGCTTGAAATGCTTTCAATGATTGGGATTACTTCGCTGGGGGCAGCGCTTCTTCCCATTGTGGGGCAGAATTACGGCGCAAGGAAAAATGAAAGAGTCAGGGAGGCTGTGGAAAAATCACTGAAGTATTCATTGATGTGGGGCCTTTTTGTTTTTCTGGCTTTCATCGCTTTTGCAAATCCCATTGCCCGGGCATTCAACAATGACCCGGAAGTCGTTTCAATAACCGCAAAATACCTCTATATAATCCCATTAAGCTACGGCATATTCGGCGTAGGGCTTATGATGAGCTTTTCGCTCAATGCCGTGCACAGGCCTATAATGTCTGCCATGCTCATAGCGCTGCCATTGTTCCTTGCAACAGTGCCGCTTGCCTATTTCGGGTCATCTTTTTTCGGCATGAACGGTTTTTTTGCGGGAATATGCCTGGGCAATATGGCGATAGGCGCTATAGGGTATCTTGCTTCAAGGAGATGGCTGCTGCCTGAGGATGCGGTTTCCGGGGCTTTGTCCAGAATGTAGGTTAGCAGCTAAAAGTGAGTCCATTTTATCTTTCCGGCAAAAGAGTTCAGGGGGACGACCCCTACGGAGCTTCAACGATACCTTACCAAGTACGTAAATTGGGCGAAAGCTGCTAACGTTCAAGCGGGTGTTAAGTTCAATTTTTGAATTGCTAAAAAAAGAAAAGGGGTCTGAGATCTAAGACTTCATAAGATAAACTAGGAATGTTTTCTTATCACTGCTTTAAAATATGTCGGTTTGTTAAATATTATAGCCTTATCAATTAGCCCTTTGAATGGAGGATCTTCGGATAACTCATTTAATATTTTTTTTGTAGTCTCAACATTATCATAACCAATTGCGTGGATTGTAACTTCCTCTAGACCGTGTTCGATCATTTGCAGCAATTTCCAACGAGCATCCCCAAATAAAACTTCATAATCTTGCTTAGGGTCAATAAAAACCATCGAAGGAAGTTTTCTAAATCCCGCCGAGAGTTCGTCAGCGCCTGAAAGGCCTGACGGTGAACGGCGGCGCAATAAATAAAAACACTCTTTCTTGAAGAATAGCTGAAGCG
>JAGVYR010000042.1 GCA_018303185.1 Candidatus Woesearchaeota archaeon
TGTTCAATTTCATAATTAGTTCACACTTTAAGAATTAGTCAGAATTTCTTGCTTTTAGGGTGATTTTATGGCAAAACTAAGCGAAAAAAAAGAAAATGGATAATACAGCAATACAGGAGTGGCAGAAGTGCTACTTCAATAGCAAAAATACAAAAGATTAGCCGTCGTATGGTTTACAAGCTGATGGCTGAATATAAAAAAGAAGGAGTATTAGCTTACAAGCCAAAGAAGGTCGGAAGACCTTCTCAAAGGATTAACAGAAATTTTGAAGCAAAAGTAGTTTCTTTGAGAAAGGAAACTGATTATGGGAGCCAAAAGCTACATTTTGTTCTCAAGAAACAAGGATTTAATGTTGCTCAAAGACAAATACAAAAAATTCTTGATGGCAACGGGCTTACAGAGCCATGTGAAAACAGGCGAGGGCAAAGAAAATATGTAAGGTATCAATGGCCTATCAGCAACTACATGTGGCATACTGACTGGAGCCAGTACAAAGATAAATGGAATTTATCGTTTATAGATGACAGAAGCAGGAAAATCATGGCTTCTGGAGAGTTCAGCAATGCTAACGAAGAAAATACCATTTTCTTGCTTTACCAAGCCATACTGGCAAACGAAGGCATTGATTTCTGGACGTCAAGAAGAAACCATCCGCAGACAAATGGCAAGATGGAGAAATGGTTTGACACCTTCAAGAAAAGAAAGAAGAAACATCCCGACGAGTCTTTACAAGAATTTGTAAAGTGGTACAATGAAGAAAGGATCCATCATGCTCTGGAGTACAATACTCCAGAAGAAGTTTACAGAGAAAATCTGTGAACCAATTTTGAAATTGTGAACCGATTTCGGAATTATACACTTTTCCGACGACAATGATAATTCAATTCCGAAATTAGTTTACAAATAGCGGAATTAAGAAAAGAGGTGTTGCCTTTATAAAGTTTAAAAGTCACCTATATACTATAGAAGTGAGAATGAATTTCGGAATTATTCAATTTTATGTTTAATGCATTCGGCCTAATGTGCCGACTTGTTCCAGTGTATTTTTTATTTTGCTGAAACATTGAACCCGTTTATTGAAGAAAAACCATTCTGCTGTTTCAGAATACATTCTTTGCCTCAGCCCCAAACAGGAGGCGGGTCCGCCTTAACCTTATAATTCGCTAAGCTTTATTCCTGCCTAAAAGAGAAAATAGAATCAATCTTATGATCTTTTATTTCCCCTGAAGAAGCGTCAACCTTTATGTTGATTGTCTTGAAGGAATGGGTAACAAACGTGAAGTTCCATACCAATCCAAGCTTTTCGATATTCTGGAGTATGGCTATTGTCTTTTGTTCTGAATCGTGCGGGTAAGTTTTTTTTATGAAATCCTTTGCCTTTGAGACAGCTTCACCATAATCCACTTTCAGCGATTCTGTTTCTATGCCTTCAATGTGCCTGTCATGCTCTTTGAACACTTCTTCTTCAGGCATAAGCTCTATCCTGTCTTTTGACATTCTGAAAGAAGTTATTTTTCCGCTTTCTTTGCTGTAGAAGCCTATCTGCCATCCTTCATCGGCATTTAAATCTGATATTTTCATTGCGTATGAGAAGTAATGATGCGGGTTGCCAGACCTCCATTCAATGAAAGGTGGGTTGGCTTCAAGAGTTGTTATAGCTTCTTTTATTTCCATTGCATTGTTTCTGTGGCTTTGTCTCAAGAGAAGGTTAGCGGCATAAGGTGAGCGCATCCTATTATTTGAGCAAAAGAGGTCAGGGGGATGGTTTGAGCTTTGCTCGAACTAACGAACGAAGTGAGATTACCCCATCCGGGGCTTGACCGATACTTTATGCTTAACATTATCTGCGCGAAAGCCGCTAACCTGAACGTAGCGAGTCTTAGACAAGCTGTTTTTGATATAGATTTAAATATATTTGCCCTATTCTCGGGATATGCAGCTGACAGTGCTTAACGAAAAGTCCCAGCAGGAACTGAAGAATGAAAGAAGGACTTCAGAAGGCTACAGGATTGTTGGCAGGCATTCCGCGATAAAGGTATGCGCTTACTGCAAGAAAGCGCTTAAAGGACAGGATGTCTGCTATAAGAACACTTTCTACGGCATAGAATCGTGGAGATGCGTCCAGATGAGCCCTACTTTCTACTGCAACCATCGCTGCCAGTTCTGCTGGCGCGATATAGATTATACATGGCCTGTCTGGCGCGGAGAAGCGGATGACCCTAAGGAGATAGTTGAAGGCTGCATCAAGGCGCATATTGAATACCTTCAGGGCTTCAAAGGAAATGAGAAGGCTGTTGCCGAAAGGCTTGCGCAGATGGAGAAGCCGCTGCATTTTGCAATTTCGCTTACCGGGGAGCCTACGATGTACCCATATCTTCCGGAAATGATTGATTACATCAAGAGCAGGGGCATGACTGCGTTTTTAGTTACAAACGGCTCTTTGCCTGAGAATGTTGAGAAGCTGCTTGATCACCAGCCGACTCAGCTTTACATTAGTGTTTATGGCCCAAATGAGGAAGTCCACAGGAAGGCTGCAAACCCAATCCAGAAAGACACATGGGAGAGGCTGAATAAAAGTTTGGCGATGCTGCGCAAGTTCAAAAGGAATGTAATGAGGCTTACCCTGGTGAAAGGGCTGAATATGGTGCATCCTGAGCAGTATGCGGAAATGATTGAGAAGTATAAGCCGATGTTTGTTGAACTGAAAAGCTATATGTACGTAGGCCACTCTCAACTGAGGCTTGAGATACACAATATGCCTTTTCATAGGGATATAATGGACTTTGCAGGAGAAATAGAAAAACATTCTTCCTACAAGATAATTGATGAAAAGGCTGAGAGCCGTGTGGCTTTGATGGCAAAGGAAGAATTCGGTGGAAGAAGGATGGAGTTTGAGAAGCTATAACTCTATAACCATCCCTTTGGGCCCAGGATTCAAAAGAATTGTTTTCCCAATCCGGTCTTTTTTCCCGAAATTCTCATGAAGATGGCCGCAGATGACATAATCAAGGTCATGGTGCTTTATGAATTTAGTTATGTCCTTGTTGCCGGCATGCTGCCCTATTATTTTGTCAAGCTTGGTGCCGTAAGGCGGGCCGTGAATCAGCAGTATTTTTTTCTTGTTTTTGTTCCATCCTAATGCGCGCGCGAATTTTTTTGAAAGCTTCCTGAACTCAGGATCGTTCAAAGCGAAGCCGCCGCTGCCGTAGCCGAGCACAAGAAGGCCGTTTTTTTTGTATTTCCTCTTATGTATATAGTTTAGGTTCCTGAATTTTTTGCATTGCTTTCTCATGAGGCTTTCGTCTTCATGGTTGCCAGGTATGATTACCACTGGCTTATTCAGCCTGTTAAGGAAAGAAAGCGAATGCTCAATGCCGTGCTCAAATATCGAGATGTCTCCCGCGCACAGCAGAATATCGGGCTTTTCCTTCTTTACTTTCTGCTTCAATGCTTTCAGCATCTTGTGGGATGCGTGTACGTCAACGAATGCAAGGAGCTTCATTTCAGGCAGAAATTCGAATTGCATATTTAAAGATTGTTGTAGTTACTTTTTAGAGGTTAAAACAGATAGGCTTTTAAATATACCTCCATTTTATTCCATTATGTATTGCGATGGCATTGGAGTTATTGAGGCTAGAATGGCCAGAGGCAGGTTAGTTGGCATTCCGGCAGAGGTGTTTGGTAAGTTCGGGCCTGTTGGCTCTAAAACGGGCTTAGGAGTAACGATACTTAATGCTGATTTTGGATACAATGTTGGACTGATAAATCCTTATTATGATCTCATAAGCGATGAAGTTGCAAAGCTGCTGGAATTAAGAGGAGTAGGCTTTGGATACGGGATTGATATGGCGAGATTTGCAAAAGACGGATCGTTATTTGTTCCGAGGCGCGCCATAGAAACTGCTGGCCTAGAAAAAGCGGTTTTCGCCCTTGTAACAAGAGACGATATGATAGAAGTATCAAGCAACTCAAATTTCAATTCGCTAGAAGTGGGCCAAGAGGGCGAAAATGAATTTATCAAGAGGGCGAAAATGAATTTATTGAAAAATATGCTTTAGAAGTTTAAATGCTATAATAATCCTCAAGCACAATCTGGTCAACATTCTCTGTGTCTTTCAGAACATATAATCTTCCCTGCCCAATCTCCGCAATCTTTTCAGCGAGTTTCTTTCCATTGCTGTCAAGGTTTATCCCTATGACTGAGATTGTTATGCCGTGGTCTCGCGCTATCGAAACCTGCTCTATTGTGTCTTTTTCGGGGTCTTTCCCTATGTTCGGCATCGCATCTGTAAGGAGGATAAGGTGCTTTGTGACTTTGTGCCTCGGAAACAGCTCTATGGATTTTTGAAGGGTAGAGGCAAGGTCTGTCTGCCTTGAGGCCTTTGCCTTTGCAATCTCTTTTATCAGCATTGCGAAATCCTGCGTGGGCTCAATCGCTTCCTTTATCTCGGAGCCGAAAACGATCAGGCCGACTTTGTCTTTCTCATTGATTGCCCTGTAAGCCAAAGCGATGCCTGCCCTTTTGCATGCTCCTATCTTGTTTCCGCGCATGCTTCCTGATGCATCAAGGGCATAGATTATGCAGTTCTGGCCCTTGCTTTGCCTTTCATGCACCTGCAGGTCTTTTTTGTTCAAAGCCCTGTGGCCGCGCCTTATGGCGAGCTTTGCGCTTTTCTTTATTGCAATATCCTTATAGCGGTCTCCTTTTTTGAAGTGCCTTGAGTCTTCCTTTGCGCCGTAGATTGACGCGAGCTTGTGTATTTTTTCGCCGGAAATGCCTTTCGGGCTTATCCTGTCAAGCTCCTCAAAATAAGTGACTAAGGAAGCGAGCCTTATCCCTTCATCTGAAATGTCGTTTTCGCTGCCTATCAGGCCGCTGTTTTTCAAATCTTCAACATTCCTTTCAATCCTGTCTTTCAATTCCCTTCTGAACTCTGGAATCTTAAGATTCTTCTGAATGTATTCCGGATTGAAGCCGGAGATGAGCTTCAAAAGAGACTCGCCGTAAATCTGCTTTGCAGTCTGGTAATTCTTTGTTATCTGCTGGAACATTATGTCGGGAGTGAAGGAATTAAGGCCCTGGTTCAAGGCTTCCTGTATCATCATGCCTTCTTTAATTACTTTCTTGTCATTCTCAAGAACAGAGTGCATCAGCTTATCTTCAGCGGAAGGATTCCTGTCAAGCTTGCCTGTGAGCTCTTCTATCGGCTTTATGTCCTGCAGCTTTGCGGGCGTGTCAAAGTAAACCACCCTTTTCAAGCTCATCCTCAAACTTTTCCTGGGAGATTTCCTTTGCAAACTTCTGCCTTATGTAGTCTTCCGGAGCCTGCAGGTATTTTACAGACGGCTTTAATCTTATCCTATGGCTCAGGACAGAGATTATTGCTTCCTTTATGTCCTCAAAATTCACTTCTTTCCTTTCGTCTATCAATGCATTTGCCTGCGACCTTTCATACAATCCTAAGGAGGCCCTCACTGACGGCTTTTTTTCTATGTTCCTGTCTTCCCTAAGCATCCTTACAAAGTAAACCATAAGCGTCATGAGCTTTTCAGGGACTGTTGTAAGCTGCTTTCCTTTTTCTTTGACTATCTTTATTTCTGTCCCTATGTTTTCGGGGTAGCTTACATAGACAATATCAAACCTGTCAAGAAGAACGTCTGAAAGCTTCTCTGTTGACGTGTCTTCGGGATTCATTGTGCCTATGAAAATGAAATCAAGGTCAAAGTCAACATCATAGCTTCCAATGGTGGCTTTCTTTTCTTCCAAAACCTGCAAGAGGGCATTCTGGACTTTTTCCGGGCAGCGGTTCAATTCGTCAAAAAACAATATTCCCTTGTCTGCCTTGAAAATCTTGCCTTTTGTGAATGCCTCAATGCTCAAAGGGCCGTATTCCAATGCTTTGATTGGATCTATATCCCCTAAAAGGTCTTCAACAGTCAGGTCAGGGCTTCCCTGAACCCTTACAAATGGGGTTTTTCCCTTTGCCGGCAAAAGCTTTGCTATGTTTTTTGCCAAAGTTGTCTTTCCCATTCCCGGGGCGCCTACAAGTATGATATGCCTGCCGCTCAATAAAGCGGATTTTACCTGCCTCTTTACACTTTCCTGCCCGATTATGTCAGAGAATGGGTCCTTTTCCAGCAGCTTTTTGTTCAAATCTCCGTTAGCCATGTTAAAACATTAGGGGAAGGATTGATGATTTAAAAAGGTTTGGTGACTCCCTTGCCAACTTATTGATTCTGATAGAAAGTTTATAATATGTTTTTACTATCTAATAGTAATATGGCTGTGAAAGGAGAAGAGCCCAAACTATGGTATCAATCTGGAGTTTTACCTATTTTTACAGGTGTCTTGTGGAGCTACGCTGGCATAAGAGGGCGCCCTGCTATTGATAATATTGCAGATAGCAGTAGAGTCTATTGTGAGAGAGTTGGGCGGAAGCGGCTAGTATACCTTATTCCGGATAATATTCAATTGTTTTTGTCTAGCCATAGTCATGCATCATCTGATGTTGAGACATTAAGAAACATGATTGAAAATGGAGAATTTAATGATATAGTAAAAAACCCATTCAGAGTGCTTCATATCTCCTCGTTGGTTATGTACAACAATGTCACTAGTCTTCAGAAAATTGTAAAAACCCTCCCACCGAGGTTAAAAATATCTTCAGCCTGCACCATTGTTACTGAAGACAATGCATCGTTATTTGTAAGAAACGGGAAAGACGGAAGGTCTAATGTTGAAAGTCTTGTTGATGGGGTAAGACTGCATTATGAGCAGTTTAAGAAGTGGCAACCTAATGCTGGTTCTCTTTAAAACAAAAGCCCAACAACCCAAAGCGTCACCGCAGCCACCACCGGCACTACAATATTGTCATCAACCTGCGTTCCGCCCAGCTTTATGTCCATGGCTTCTGCGAGCATTGCGAAGAAAGCGGCTAAAAGGGCTTCAATCCAGCGCCATCTTATGAAATAGAATATCGCGACAAAAGCCGCAAAGAATCCAGCGATGGTGCCCTCTATGAACTTCATATCATTCAGCGGGCTTTTTCTCTTTCCCAGATGAATTCCAAAAAGCCTGCTTACAGGGTCGCCTATTGCAAGGGCTGCTATTGATGGCAGCGCAATGTCCTGAGGAAAGAAAAACAGGACAAGGAAGCAGCCGATAAGGTAGGTAATCATACCCTTTCCGGGGAAATTCTCCATGTCTGCGGGCCTTTCAAACTTTTTAAGGAAAAAGCTTACCACGGGCAGCTCGGGTGTTCATTTTTTATAAACATTTCTAAAAATTTTATATTTTTGTTCTAATTTAACAAACAACAGCCCGATTGCATAGCCAAGCACGGCCCCTGCCACTACATCGCTGAGGTAATGAAAGCCGAAATAGATGCGGCTTATGCCTATCAATGCAGCAAATGATATCCAGAACAGCTTTATTTTCCTGAATTCCGTGTCCAGTATCGGAAGTGCGGCGAATGCCGCTGCTGCATGAAGGCTGGGGAATGAATACTGCACAAGCCTGTAAAGCACTTCAAAATCAAGCGGCCTCGGCCTTGCAATGAGCAGCTTGAGGGTGACAGAGGCAATGGCTGAAAATATGAACGCAAGCAGGAGGTATGAGATGTAATTGTATTTTTTCTCCCTGAAGGAAAAAAGTGAAGGGACAAGGTAAAGGATGAAAAATAATGTCAAGAAGTTTGTAAGCCACGACATTATGGGGTTTATTGCCCCTATATTATTATCCTGCAAAAATGACAATACTTGATTGTCAAGGTAAAAGGATGCCGCCAATAATACTGAAAAAGCGGCTGCAATGATTATGCTCTTTTTTTGCTTCATTTATACCATCTTCACAAACAGGCTGAAGGCTGATGCGCCTGTCAGCACAACTGCCGTAACTATCACTGCTGCGATCAAAACTCCGAAAATGTTGGCAACCATAAATTTTTTGAAATCCATGCCAAGAAGGTAGGCTGCCAGTGCCCCTGTATAGACTCCGGATGCGGGCAGTGGGATTCCTATGAAAACTGCCAAGGCGGCTTTTCCGTATTTCTCCACGTAAGGGATTATTTTCTTCTGGGTTTTCTCGACGTATTTTGAATATATGCTATTGAACCGCTTTATCCTGAGGAAGATGTGTATAACCTTATCAAGAAAAAAATAAACGGCAATGCCCAGAATAATATTCGATACTGCCGCTATTATGAAAACGCTGAGCCAGCCCATATTTAAAACGAGAATGCCGTAGGGAATGGATGCCCTCAGTTCAAGGAGAGGAAGGAATGTTATCAGGAATATCTGCCATTCCGGCGGAATTGACGCAAAAACTTTAAGGGCATTTTCAAATAACATCTTCCGTTACCTCTCCAGTCAGCCTCCTGTTCGGCCATATCCTGCAGCCGGGCTTTATTTTCACTTTATGCGCTATGGTATTGTCTCCTATAACTGTTCTGAATTTTCCTGCCTGTATTTTTTTGCCTTTTACAACTGAAAATGCCTTCTTTCCGCTTTTGGCAGAGCCGCTGAAATATGAATTCTGCCCTATTATTGAATTTTCGACAATAGAATCTTTGTCAACAACTGAATCGTCCATTATTATTGAGTTTATGACTCGGCCGCGTATTATGCAGCCGCTGCCGACTGAAGAGTTTTTCACTGTTCCGCTTATTTTTGAATTCTTCGCTATATTATTTTTTCCTTTTCTCAATATTTTATCGGCAATGAGCAAATTCCACGGGTAGCCTATAGGGAGCCATCTGCGCGCAGGTATGCAGGTCATTTTTTCCTTCTTTATAAGTAGCCTTATAGCATCAGGAAGCTCGAACTCGTGCCTTTCGGATTTCTTTATTTTTTTGACATATGAAAATATCTCCTTGTCGAAAGAGTAAAGGCCGCATACTGCAAGGTCTGAGACAAATTTCTTCGGCTTTTCAACTATCTTTTTTACAATGCCATTTTCTTCTATAACTACGCCGAAATTTTCAGGATTTTTTACTTTGGATACAAGCAGGGAAAATCTTTCCTTTGAAACAGCCTTTATATCATCCCTGCTGTAAATGTCGTCGCCAAACATGAAAATGAAGGGGCATTTGATATACTTTTTTGCCATTGAAAGCGCATGCGCTGTCCCGAGCTGCTCTTTCTGCTCAACGTACCTTATCTTCATTCCTTTATGCTCATTCCCGAGGAAATCCATTATCATGTTCTTTTTGTATCCGACAACAATAATGGCCTCGCTTGCTGTTCCCTCCAGCGCGCCCAGATTGTGCTCAAGAAGCGTCTTATTTGCAGCCTTAAGCAAAGGCTTAGGCCTTGTGAGTGTAAGTGGATAGGTTCTTGTCGAGCTGCCGGCTGCAAGTATTACTGCCTGAATGTTAGCTCACCTTCCTTATAGAGGATACGTTCTCAATTATGCACTGGCTTTTCAAGGCCGGCTTAACCAACTCTTCAGGCCTTGTAAACTTTCTTTTGATATTGGCGTAAAGCCTCCCATCTTTCTCAAAAACATTTTTGTGCTTTTTCCTGAAGGCTTCTGCGTGCATTTTCATCTTAATTTTCGGGCCCTCTGCCTCCCTATGGCTGCCAAGCGGCTTGCTTTCAAATACAAAGAACATTATCCCTTCTTTTCCCGGCTTCCATTCCCATCCATTTTCAATGGCCTTGAAGCCGCCCTGCTCAAATTCAGAAGAAAGGTGCTCGAATGCCTTGAGCATCTTTGCCCCTGCAATGTCTTCTTTCCTTCTCAAAGGCGAGGCTGAGAGCATGATAAGGTTTTTGCCGCTGAATTTTTTCTTTAAAAATATTTTATCTATGCTTTCAATATTAAAAAAATCTGCAGACGGCTTCTTCAAAAAATCCGAGCACCTCTGCCTGAAAATGCAGAATTTTTCCATGCTCAGTGCGGCAGCCGCATTCCTGTCTTTCTGTACAGGGTCTATGACAACAAGCGGAGAAACAAGCTTTGACTTGTTCAATTCCATAAAAACGTCCTTGCCCTTATAGAATCCCTTTATGTCTATGACTTCATTCTCTTTCCATTTTGCCGCATTCCGCATCAAAGAGGCAAATGAACCGTAATATGCTGTAAGGATTTCACATACATAGCCAGAGAAGCCCCTTATGTACGACTCTGCACCATATACTTTTGCGGCTTTGCAGAACTGCTTTGTGAGGCGCATCTCATTTGCAAGCTTCCTGTGCTGAAGCACAAACTTAGTGTGCAGCGGGCTTACATCTGTTATGTTCATCGCTTCCTCTGCCTTCTTTATGTCGAGTATGGGTATTATCTCAAATGTGAAGCTGCCCTGCCTTATCTGGAAATAATCCCTTGACCCATGAAGCCTTGATGCCTTCTGAAAAAGCTTTTTTATTGGCTTTTCGAGAATGTCTGAAAGGGCGTCGCTTTTGCCCCTGAATTTCGCGTAATTGAACTTTACAAATATGTCTGCATCAAATGTCCTGAGCCACGTTCCCTTTGCCCCTGATCCGCCGAGCTCTATCTTGGCATGCTTTATTGATTTTTTAAGCTTCTGTACGATATCGCCTATCCTTTTTCTGATGTCCTGCTCGTACTTTTCCTCAGGCCTTATTGTGCCCATAACCTCTGAAAGAAGCTTCTTCATGTGGAAAAATGAAAGTATTAAATATAAAAAGGTTTGTTTTAGCTGGGCTTGCCCGAAACCTCACATTCGTTCGGGTTAGCGGCTTTCGCATAGTTAAAAGAGGCGATACATGGCAGACGTACTGGCGTTTCTCACTTATTTGGCTGTAATACTTGTGATTGGGGTGCTTGCCTCCATAGCCGGCAGGAAGATTGGCATACCAAATGCGCTTCTTCTCATTATAGCAGGCATAGCCATGCCTAATATCAGCTATAACGGAGCTCCGCTGATAGAATTTCCCGAAGTTTTCCTGAGCTCCATAAGCATACTTGCGCTTGTGATGATAGTGTTTGACAGCTCATCCCGCTTCAGGCTTAGCAGCATAGGCAAAAATTCTGCAGATGCGATTGGACTGTCTGTAACATTTCTTGTGCTGAACCTTGTTTTCCTGACAATATTTTCTATGATTATAGGAGGGGTCAAGTCTGTGCTTATGGCCGTGGTTTTTTCAGTGCTTATGTCCGGAAATTATCCTGCCGCTGCCATAGGCGCGCTTAGCGGCTCTAAATTCCGCATCCTTGAGATACTGAAGCTTGAGTCTTTGCTCAGCACACCTCTGGTTGTGCTCATGCCATTCATCATACTTGATATAAAGAAGGGCCTTCAGGGGCATGCCTTTTCTGAATTTGCCGGCCAGCTGATTCCGCTTCTGCAGCAGTTTGCCGTGGGCATAGGCAGCGGCGTCTTGGTCGGCATAGCCATACTGAAATTCATGAAAAAAGACTATTCCCGCGTATTGTCTCCATTGGCAGTCATAACAGCTTCTCTGCTCGCTTACATAATTGCGGAGAACCTGAAAGGCAGCGGTGTTTTGGCTGTAGCTTCCATGGGGCTGTTGTTTGGCAATATGTACCTTAAGCAGAAGTTCCATCTGCAGGAGTTTTCATCAGTATTCACAAATTCGCTTGAAATGCTGGTTTTTATACTGATAGGGCAGGTTATCATGGTGCCGTTTACGCCTGAGTTTTTTGTGAAGAGCATAATATTGTTCATACTGTTCATACTTATAAGGTATTTTGCAGTCACTTTCTCGCTTGGCAGGATGCGGCTTGATTTTAAAGAAAAGCTGTTCATGTCATTGAATGTGCAGAAAGGGATTGCTGCGGCTGCTGTAATGTTTTCGCTTGCCAGCCTTCAGTTTGATGGAGTGTCTGAAATACTGGATTTAAGCCTGATTTTCATGCTCTATTCTATAGTATTATCGACGATAGTGCTTAAGAATTCCAAGAAATTCATTAAGATAGATGCGCAGGAGGAGGAGGAGTAAGGATAAAGAGAAGCGGATATTTTTAAGTGAAATTCTTTTTTTTCGATATTACTTTTCAATAAAGATCATAAAATTATAAAAAATACTAAAGCAAACGGCTGAAGAAATCCTTCTTATGCAGAATTACTGTTTTCTTTCACAACCTTTGCCGAGGCAACAACCCTGTCGCCTTCTGAAAGCCTCATCAATCTTACCCCCTGCGTGTTCCTTCCGATTTCGGATATGTTTGAGGCGGAAAGCCTTATCACAATTCCTTTCTGGCTTATTAAGATGATATCATCATCGTCAGTGACTGAGTTTATCGCAACTACATTCCCGTTCCTTTCCGAGCATATTATGTTCCTCACTCCAAGGCCGCCCCTGCTTATAAGCCTGTATTCATCAATTCTTGTTCTTTTACCGTAGCCGTTCTCCGTCATTGTCAATAAAGACTTTCCTTCAGAGGCTGCAACCATGCCGATAACTTCATCCTTGCCCTTCAGGCTTATTCCCCTGACGCCCTGGGAGGACCTTCCTGTCGGCCTTATGTCATTCTCATTAAACCTCACAGCATTTCCGTGCTTCGTTGCAAGTATTATCTCGCTGTTTCCGTCAGTAAGCCTTACATCAATAAGCTCATCGCCGTCAAGCAGCGTTATCGCGATTATGCCAGAATTTCTTGGCCTGCTATACGCCATGAGGGAGGTTTTCTTTATTGTGCCCTGTTTAGTTGCCATAATAAGATAATTATCAGGGCTGAAATTCCTTATTGGGATGTAAGAATAGACCTTCTCCTCATTCTCGAGGGGAAGCAGGTTAACAATCGCTTTTCCCTTTGCCTGCCTTCCGCCTTCAGGGATGTTATAGACCTTCTCCCAGTAGACTTTTCCGAAATTCGTGAAGAACAGGAGATAGGAATGCGTGTTTGCGACAAAAATGTCCTTGACTAGGTCTTCTTCTTTTGTTGTCGTGCCTATAAGCCCTTTCCCGCCGCGGTTTTGCTGCCTGTAAGTGTCAAGAGGCAGCCTTTTTATGTATCCTGAATGCGTTATTGTGACTACCATTTCCTCTTCGTCAATAAGGTCCTCCATGTTAAGCTCTGTGAATTCCACGGAAGTGTCTATCTTAGTCTTCCTTGAATCAGAATAATTCTGCTTCAGTTCCAGAAGCTCTTTCTTTATTATGCCAAGGATTTTCTGCGGGCTTGCAAGTATGGATTTTAATTCCAAGATAAGCTTCAGCAGGGAAGAATGCTCTTCCTTTATCTTGTCCTGCTCCAGAGAAGTAAGGCGCTGCAGCCTCATCTCTAAAATGGCTATTGACTGCTTTTCAGAAAGGTCGAATGCTGCTATCAAAGATTGCTTGGCCTCTTCAGTATTTTTACTTGCCCTGACAAGCTTAATTGTCTGGTCTATGTTCTTCAAAGCTACGAGAAGGCCTTCAAGCACATGCGCCCTTTCCTCGGCCTTTTTCAGCTCAAACTGTGTCCTTTTTATGACAACATCTTTCCTGTGCCCTATGTAGCAATGGATCAGCTCCTTTAGATTAAGTACCTGAGGGATGTTATTGACGAGTGCAAGCATGTTTATGCCGAATGTCGTCTGAAGGCGTGTGTGCTGGTATAATTGGTTCAACGTGACTTCAGGCGTTGCGTCTTTTTTTAGCTCTATCACAACTCTTATCCCGTCCTTGTCCGACTCGTCCCTTATGTCGGAGATGCCCTGTATTATTTTATCTTTAACCAAATCCGCAATCTGCACTATCATCTCTGCCTTGTTGACCATGTAAGGTATTTCACTTACGATAATGTCAAAGCGCCCTTTTTTCTCCTCTAAGCCTGTCTTTGCCCTCACAATTATCTTTCCGCGGCCTGTCTCGAAAGCATTCCTTATCCCGTTCATGCCGCATATTATAGCGCCTGTAGGGAAGTCCGGGCCTTTTACGCTTTCCATCAGTTCTCCTACGGTGATATCCGGATTGTCGATCTGCCTTATAGTGCCGTCAATAATCTCTGACATGTTGTGTGGCGGGATGTTTGTTGCCATTCCGACTGCTATGCCGGAACTTCCGTTTATGAGAAGATTTGGGAGCTTTGCCGGCAGTACAGAAGGCTCCTGGCTGCTGTTGTCAAAATTAGGCTCGAATTTTACAGTCTCCTTGTCAATGTCCTGAAGCATCTCCTCTGCAAGTTTGCTCAATTTTGCCTCTGTATAACGCATAGCAGCGGGATTGTCTCCGTCTATGCTGCCGAAGTTGCCCTGGCCTATGACCAAAGGATATCGCAGAGAGAAGTCCTGCGCCAGCCTTACCAATGTATCATATATGGCAGAATCGCCGTGAGGGTGGTACTTAGCCATGCAGTTTCCTACCACATTAGCAGATTTCTTGAAAGGCTTGTTATGGAGAAGGCCTGCTTCCCACATCGTATAAAGGACGCGCCTATGCACTGGCTTTAAACCATCTCTGGCATCCGGCAAAGCCCTTCCCACTATAACAGACATAGAATAGTTTAGGTAAGACTCCTTCATTTCGTCTTCAATTATTCTTGGGATTATCTGCACAGCAGCTGGCTTCTGCACCGATTCCTCTGATTTATTGCCATCCATTTTGGAGAAAGTTTTTGCTTTTAACAGCAAAAAAGAAAGGCTGTTTCTTTATAAGTGTTTCGATTCTATTTTGGCTCCAGAAAGGCTATAAGGCTTGAATTTAGGGGTTTTAGGTGGAGGGAGTAATTCTCGGTTAAGGCAAGGCCGCCAGAGGCTTCGGCAGTTTTTTATTCTTTTGATTTCTGAACCGTTGGATTTTATTTATTGAGAAAAAACTGTTCCATTGTTCCAGAACTTGTAACCTGCCTCAGCCTCAAACAAGAGGCGGGCCCGCCTTAACCTTTATTTTTCCAATGCAATAGCTTTAAATACATCCTTTTTTGAAAAAATAATATGACTTCAAGGTTTGACAGGGAGCTGTACAGGAAGCATTTCCGCGTCACGATATTCGGCTCTGCGCGCATCGAAAAAGGCGACCCGAGATGGAAGATGGTGCACAGGCTT
>JAGVYR010000045.1 GCA_018303185.1 Candidatus Woesearchaeota archaeon
GTTTATAGACGACAAACTAGTATTTATATCTTTTGTTTTAGACGAGAAATAAATGCCAGAAAGATTATTAAACACGGGGTTTTTCAAAGTTCTCTATAGAATATAGCCCCATCTTCCTTCAAGATTCTGAGCATTTCGGTTAAACAATTTTTCTGCCATTTTACATAATCTGCATGAGGCATACAGTCACTATGGCCTTTGTATCCCTTCATTAGGGCGGCATTTGACCATTTACCTCCACTTCCATTTTTCATTCCATTACCTGTAGAATTTTTTAGATTGTACGGTGGAGAGGTAACGATAAGATCAACAGTACAATTTGGTATCTTTCTCATGACCTCTATACAATCGCCACAAATTATTCTATTAGTAAAGTCTTCTTCAAAAGGCATGGTAGTCATATTACTTTTCACCTATCCCTAATAGCCATGTTATTTCTTTATATTTTAAATCTTTCTCAATTAGCCCCGCAACCCTTAAAAACCCTCCTAGAATAGCTGTGGGGTATGGGCAGGGTGGATAGAGACTCATTCGGGGAAATTTCCGTTCCAGATGATGTGCTGTACGGCGCCCATACTCAGCGCTCTGTGGAGAATTTTAAGATAAGCAGCCATAAGATAAGCCATGAGATGATTAAGTCAATTGCAAGCATTAAGAAGGCCTGCGCCAAGGCGAACAACAGGCTGAAGCTGCTGGACAATAAGAAGGCTGTTTCTATAGTTAAGGCGTGTGATTTTATTGTGAAGGGAATCAGGGATGAAAACATGGATTTTTTTATTGAAAATAATGAAAAAGCATTGAAAAAAGATAATAAAACAAGCATTGGAAAAATACTGAAAACAAATAATGATGAAAAAATATTTGAAAAAAACAATAAAACGAACATTGGGAAAACAATAAAAAAAGGCAATGAATTAAACAATGAAAAAACAAAAATAATCAAAAACTTCCCCATAGACATCTTCCAGGCAGGTTCTGGAACTTCTACAAACATGAACGTGAATGAAGTGATTGCAAACATAGCTTCCAAAATCTCAGATGAAAAAATACATCCAAACGACCATGTCAACATGGGGCAGTCAACCAATAACGTGTTTCCTACTGCCATAAGGATATCTTCTTTGGCTTTAGCAATAGGATTGCTCATGGAAGTAAAAAGCATTGAAAAAACGTTCTTAAAAAAATCAAATGAATTCAAAACAATACTGAAAGCAGGAAGGACACATTTACAGGACGCTGTTCCCATGACTTTGGGGCAGGAATTCCATGCCTATGCAACAGCTTTGGGGAAAGACAGGACAAGGATTGAAGATTCTTTAAAATATCTAAGGATAGTGGGCATTGGGGGAAATGCCATCGGAACTGGGATAAACACGCATCCAAGATTTAGATTTCTCATTGTTGAAAATCTTAACAAAGAATTAAAGTTAAAGCTAGAAGTTACAAAGGACGGAATCGAAACAACGCAATTCTTAACGGATATTGCCAACTTATCCTCTTCACTCAAAATGCTGGCAATTGACCTGAACAAGATATGCAATGACCTTAGATTATTATCATCAGGCCCGAAAACCGGATTCAAGGAGATAAACCTTCCTGCTGTGGAGCCGGGCTCCTCAATAATGCCGGGTAAAATCAACCCAAGCATACTGGAAGCGGTAAACATGGTTTCAATGCAGGCAATAGGGAATGATACCACAATAACAATGGCTGCTTCCCAGGGAAATCTGGAACTGAACACATTCATGCCGATAATCTCCCATAATATCATAGAGTCTTTGGAAATTTTAAAAAGCGGGATAAAAACAATGAATGAGAAATGCATCCAGGGAATAACGGCAAACAGGGAAATATGCACTTACTATGTTGAAAACTCAGCATCTTTGGCTACTGCTTTAAACCCGCATTTAGGCTATGACCTAACGGCTTCATTGGTGAAAGAAGCATTAAAAACAAATAAAACAATAAAACAGCTCATCATAGAGAAGAAAATTTTAAGCAAGGAAAAAGTTGAAAAAATATTAAATCCTTCTAACCTGACAAAGCCGAATTTAAAGCCTTGACTTGAAATCTTCAAAGCCAAATGCCCTTATCTGCTTCAAGCCGCCATCTTTCTTGAGGAGCCATATATCCGCTAAACCGACACCATTGAAAGTGGTTACCTTTACCATGCTGTAATGCGCTGCATCAAGGAAGGTCAGCCTATCGCCAGCTTTCAAAGGCTTATTGAAAGAATACTCAGCTATTACATCACCTGCAGCGCAGGAAACACCACCGAATTTATACTTATATTTCCCTTTAGCGGAAGACTCCCAGACAGGGGGAATGTAAGGGCGCTTCTCAAGCCTTGTAATCATCACATCAGGAAGATGGGATTCGACAGAAGTGTCTACAATTACAAAGCCTTCTTTGCCCGTATCAAGCACTGTTGTTATTAAATAACCTGCATTTAAAACCACAGCCTCTCCGGGCTCAAGATAAACTTCTTTCACGTTAGGATGATTTTTTTTAAATTTTTTAATAATTCCAATGAGCTTTTCAACATTGTAACCATCTTGAGTTATCTGATGCCCTCCGCCGAAGTTGGCCCATTCAATATCGTTAAGGACAGGACCAAACCTTTTTTCAAAAGACTCCAAAACTTCTTCCAATTCTTCAGCGCCTTTCTCGCACAAAGCGTGGAAGTGCAAACCGGAAACACCAGAAGGCAAAGAATCAAGCTTAGCAATCCCAAATCTTGAGCTTTGGGAAGGGTCGTACATCTCAAAAGGAGAAAATGACTTCCCGGGATCAACCCTTAAGCCTAATTTTTTTCCATCTGATTTTTTTTCAAATTTTTTCAATTGTGAAATAGAATTAAAAACTATAAAATCCGAATACTTACTAATTTCATCAAACTGGTCTTCGCGAAAAGCCGGAGCGAAAGTATGCACTTCTTTCCCAAACTCTTCTCTGCCAAGCTTAGCCTCAAAAAGCCCGGAAGAGCAAACGCCGTCCAAATACTTGGAAATCAGTGGATAAAGGGAAAACATGGAAAAAGCCTTCTGGGCAAGCAGTATTTTGCAGCCAGAATCCTGTTTAACCTTCTTCAAAACCTTAAGATTACTTTCTACTTTAGCTTCATCTATCACAAAAGCCGGGCTCTTTATTCCGGCAGTTTTCCTTTGAAATCCACTACGTTCCACGGCAATCCCTGCTTATTGAGCTGTTCCATGAAAGGATCAGGATCGAACTGCTCGATGTTAAAGACTCCAGTCCCTTTCCAGATGCCCTTCAGAATCATCATAGCGCCTATCATTGCAGGCACGCCGGTAGTATAGCTTATTGCCTGAGACTGCACCTCTTTAAAGGATTCAGCGTGGTCGCAGATGTTGTAGATGTATTTCTGCACTTCCTTTCCAGCTTTCCTGCCTTTTATCACGCAGCCTATAGCTGTTTTTCCGGAATAACCTTCTCCCAAAGAAGAGGGCTCCGGCAGAACTTTTTTCAAAAAGCGGATAGGAATCACTTTGCAGCCTTCATAATCAACTTCATCTATACGCGTCATGCCCACGTTCTGCAAAACCTTCAAGTGAGTAAGATACTGCTGCCCGAAAGTCATCCAGAACCTTATTCTTTCAAGGCCTTTGATGTGCTTCACAAGGGATTCCATCTCTTCATGATAAAGCAAATAGCTTTCATGATGGCCTACAACAGGGTAATCAAAGCTAAAGTGCACAGAGCCTTCCTCAATTATAGCGGGAGTTTCGACCCACTTGCCATTCTTCCAGTGCCTTGCCCTCTGGGTAACCTCACGAATATTAATCTCCGGGTTAAAATTTGTGGCAAAAGCCTTTCCATGGCTTCCTGCGTTGCAATCCAAGATATCTATTGTTTTTATCTCATCAAAAAGGTGCTTCTGGGCATAGGCGCAGTAAACATTTGTCACGCCAGGGTCAAAGCCCGCTCCCAGCAAGGCCATTATGCCCTTTTTCTTAAACTTATCCTGATAGGCCCACTGCCACTTGTACTCAAACTTTGCCTCGTCAAGAGGCTCGTAATTGGCAGTATCCATGTAATTGACGCCAGTCTCAAGGCATGCATCCATTATTGTAAGGTCCTGATATGGCAAAGCCACATTAATAACAAGATTAGGCTTGAATTTTCTTATCAAAGCCACAAGTTCAGGAACATTGTCAGCATCAACTTTCGCAGTTTCTATGTCAACGCCAATATACTTCTTAATCTCCTCTCTGACGCGGTCGCATTTCTCCTTTGTCCTGCTGGCAAGCATTATAGAAGTGAAAACATCCCCGTTCATAGCGCACTTCTTCACAACAACACTTCCAACGCCGCCTGCCCCTATGATAAGAACCCTTCCCATAACACACTCCCTATGGTTTCATGAACTTGTAGCTGAGTATCGTATAAATAAGTTTCGCTGCAAGGAAATCGGGAGCTTTGTTCCTTTCATCAGGGCATAATTCGACCACGTCAAACCCAACCAGATTCCTGCTTTCAGCGACTTTCCTTATGAATTTAAGCGCCTGATACCACTGCATACCTCCGGGCTCGGGAGTGCCTGTAAAGGGCATTATTGAAGGGTCAAAAGCATCAAGATCTATTGTGAGATAGACGTTTTTGGTTAATTTTGAAATTGCCTTTTCCATCCAATCTTCATTGCCATGAATGTCCTTGGCAAAAAAAACCCTGTCAGGAGAGATGCTTTTCTTCTCAGCGGCGCTCATGCTTCTTATGCCCACTTGCACGATATTGCATTTTTCTTTGGCACGGGCCATGACGCAGGCATGGTTGAATTTTGAACCGTGATATTCTTCCCGAAGGTCAGTGTGCGCATCAAGCTGCAGCACAGTAAGGTCAGAAAACTTCTTTGAGAAAGCCATTATCGGCCCTATGCTGACAGAATGCTCTCCTCCAAGGACAACTACAAACTTTCCTTTTTCAAGATGTTCGGAAACTTTCTTTTCAGAAGCCTTAGCAAGGGCTTCAGGGCTGCTCTTTTCAGATACGGGGGCATCGGTATAGATGCCTTCCTTAACCACCTGAGAATTTGTCTCAATATCATAATATTCCATGTTTGGGGACGCTTTGAGGATTGCCTCAGGGCCCTTATCAGCGCCCTTGAGCCAGGTGCTTGTCCCGTCATAAGGTATAGGAAGAACCACTATCTTAGAATTTTCCAATTTTATATCCGGAGAAAAATCCCCGTCGTAGAACCCCACTGTGCGCATCTTAGCTGTCCGTATAGGGGATAAAATAGCTTGTAAAGCACAAGGCAACAAGGGCTGTCCCGAATTTCCTGTCAGGGACTATGCTCTCTGACATCACCTTTATGCCCCTCAGATAGTATTGCTCTGAGAAGCCGTTTGTGTAAAGCTCATTAAGGCTCTGCTTCAGCTGGGCCTCTGCTTCCTTCACAGTCAAATCGCCGTTGTATTCGCACACCAGCCCCCCATACTTCTGTCCGGTGTCCTTATCGTAAAGCCAGCCGTAGATTATTGAGGCTGTAGCCCTTTTTCCTTTCTCCGCATTTGAAGCCGCCATGATTGTCTCCATGACGCAGCCGTGAGGCAGTGTTTCAGGCTTTGCTATCTCCTGGGCTATGCCAGGAAGTATTGAAGAATAAGTCATTATGTTGTAAGCTTCAATGCCCGCATCCTTCAATGCAAGATGAAAAGAACCGGCATGGACCGTTATATCGCTCTGCCCTTTGCCTTTTGCGACGAAATAATCCTTTGGTATCCTATTAGCAGTCAAGACCCCCCTGCTCTTCAACTCTAGCGTGTTCATCTCTCACCCTCTTTTTTAGCTCTAGAAATTATACTTTTGCATGGCGCCGAATAGCCAAATCCTAAAAAATTCCAGTAAAATGAGCCAGAAGTTGTCTGTTCCATTCTTCCCTTGTTATAATACTATCAAACCTCTCTCTGTATTTCCTTTAGCTTATTGTAAAGAACTAATATTTAAATATTTTTAATTTTGGGTTTTTGAGAGGGGCGCATAAGCGGCGCGATACAGGATTCCAAGGGTGCTTTTGCAGGGCATTCTAGCTCCGGCTTTGCCAAATACTTGAATTGACGACGACAAAATTTATCGCACAATGCGCAAGGATAAAAAACAATGGGAACGTTCCATAATCCTGCTGAAAACGGCAAAGAATTTAAAGCATTGCCCATTGGAGCACATTCTTCCGGCATCCGAAATGCCGTCAAAATTGCAGGTGAGAAGAAATGGATTATTTCCAGAAAGCATTGGAACTTCATAAAAAGTACAAAGGAAAGCTAGAGGTAAAGTCAAAGATTGAAGTAAGCACAAAGGACGACCTTTCAACGGCATACTCGCCGGGAGTTGCGCAGCCGTGCCTTGAAATCAACAAAAACAGGGAAGACGCGTACATATACACGAACAAGGGTAATGCCGTCGCTGTCGTGAGCAACGGCACTGCAGTATTGGGATTGGGCAACATCGGGGCGCAGGCATCAATGCCGGTGATGGAGGGCAAGTGCATCCTTTTCAAGAACTTCGCGAATGTGGATGCCTATCCAATCCTTGTTGACTCTGAGGAAGCGGATGATGTTGTAAAAGCTGTCAAGCTCATAGCTCCCGGATTCGGCGGCATAAACCTTGAGGACATTTCAGCGCCTTCATGCTTTGAGATTGAAAAGAGGCTGAAGCAGGAGCTTGATATCCCTGTCTTTCATGACGACCAGCACGGAAGCGGAATTGTGGTATTATCCGGCTTAATCAACTCTTTAAAGCTTGCAGGAAAGAAGATTGAGGACTGCAAGATTGTCTTCAATGGTGCGGGGGCAGCAGGAATGGCGACAAGCAGGCTTCTCGTGAGGATGGGCGCAAGAAACGTCATAATTGTTGATACAAAGGGCGCGATATACAAGGGAAGGGACAATCTTAACGGAGCAAAGAGGGATATTTCCCTGATGACAAACCCGAACAGCGAAAAGGGAAGCATACATGACATAATAAATGGGGCTGACATCTTCATCGGGCTTTCCAAAGGGAACCTGCTCACGGCAGAAGACATAAGGAAGATGAATAGCAAGGCTATTGTCTTCGCTTTAGCCAACCCTGTGCCTGAAATCAGCCCGGAAGAGGCGAAGAAAGGCGGCGCTTTTATCGTGGCAACAGGAAGAAGCGACTTCCCCAACCAAATCAACAACGTTTCTGCCTTCCCGGGAGTTTTCAGGGGCGCTTTGGATGTAAGGGCAAAGGATATCAATGACAAGATGAACATTGCGGCTGCAAGGGCATTGGCTGCTTATGTGAAGAGCCCAACCACGGAAAGCATTGTAGCCTCTCCCCTAGACAAGAATACTGCAAAAGTTGTTGCAGAGGCCGTCTCAAAGGCTGCAAGGGAAAGCGGTGTTGCAAGGGTTTAGGTTAATAGCCCGCACTTTTTTGAACATATGCTTTATTTTTAATATGCCCCGCAATGCTTGTCGCGAGGCTCGCTTTTTTTGCATGCACGAAAATCAAGGATTTTCGGCACAAGAAAAGCACTGCTTTTCTGTGCAAGAAAACAAAGTTTTCCTTGCATCCCAAAAATCCGCTGGATTTCCCATCTCCACTTCCAGCCGCCTTCTGTCTTGATGTAGGAGATGTAAATCAGCACAAGAGTCATTATCGCCATCTCAATCCCGAATCTCAGCTGGTTTTCCAGCGCTTTCGTTGCCCTCCAGAATGCGAGAGCCATGAAAGCGGCAATAAGCGCCCAGCCTTCCCATGTTGAAGGATATGCGCCAAGGCCGTATATTTTTGGCTTGAACCAATATTTGTTCATCTTTTCACTTCCTTATGCTTAAAACAGGAAACTTCATGGTCATTCACCATGCCCACTGCCTGCATGAGAGCATAGACTATAGTGGAGCCCACGAATTTAAAGCCTCGCTTTTTCAGGTCCTTGCTCAATTTATCAGATAACGGAGTTGATGCTTTAATTTCTTTAAATGATTTTATTTTATTGTCTATTGGCTTATTGTTTGCAAAACCCCATAAATAATTATTGAAAGAGCCAAATTCCTTCTTTACTTCAATGAACTTTTTTGCATTTATTACCGAAGCCTCAATTTTCAGCCTGTTCCTTATAATCCCTGCATCGTTCATCAGTTCTTTCCTTTTTTCTTCATTATATCTTGAAATCTTATTGAAATCAAAATTGTCAAACGCTTTCCTGTAGCCTTCCCTCCTCTTCAGAATTGTTGCCCATGATAAACCAGCTTGAGCACCTTCAAGTATAAGAAATTCAAACAGCAATCTGTCATCATGCACAGGAACGCCCCATTCCCTGTCATGGTAATCGTGCATTGATTCGTGCTGCGCCCAGAAGCATCTTTGTTTCATAAGAATTAATTAACCGGCTGGAGTTCGCAATGTGCATCTATTGATTGGTTAGGATCTGGCGGTGGCTTTCCATACTCTGTTAAACTATCCAATAATTCGTCTGTAGGACCAATAAGTTTTATTAGTCTTCTCAAGCTATCAACGTACCTTCGGTGCAAAGGCAGATAACTCAGCTCGTACGCAGTTTTTGGACCTTGGCTGGTTATAAGTTGACAATGTGTCTTTGCCCCAAATCTTGCGAGTTCATAAGAAACCATAAGTAGCATGGGCGATGAGCTAACAATGCCAGTAAGCGATCTTATTTCTTCCTCTCTTGTATTACAGGTATACCTTCGAAAAAATGCGCCTTCCATAAGCATTAGTTTGGCTGGATGATTTATAAAATTATCTAATCATACCCGTAAAAATTGAACCTGTCCGGCTCGCACATTACTCCGAGGAAGGCGTCTTTATTTGCCGCCTTCACGTATTTCAGGGTCGTCAGGTCATGCACAGAAAGGTAGCAGCTCTTGTAAGGGTGGGAATGCAAATCTATGATGGTGCCTTCCCTGCATGGCTCTGCGCGGACGCTGGAGAAGTCCTGTGAAATTATTTTTGGAGCCTCTATCTTTTCAACAAAATAATTTTTGCCTGACTTATAGCCCATCAAACAAGCTTTGAACTCATGCTGCTGGTTTTCATTATAGATCTCCAGGAGATTCTGATAAGCCTCTTCCTGAAATGTTATCGTGCCTCCGCCAAATATTATCCTGCCGTTTGATGCCGTGAAGCTGCTTGACCTTGACGCAAGAATATCGAATATGTTGTTTCCTAGCAGAAAATATGACAGGAAAAGAAACATCAGGAATATGGAAACGAAAACAATAATAGCTTTTTTGAAAATCCTGAATCCTTCGCTTTCTTCCTTGCCGCTAATTATTTCATTATCTTTTTCATTTTTTCCAATTGCTTTTTCATTGTTTTCTTCTGAATTTTTCAATGAACCCGCTTTTTCCATAAAAACAAGACTAGAACGAATCCGTATATATTTCTTCCCAATTGGCAAAATTTATAAATGAAAACAGAACCTCATTTATGCATGAGAGACTTCCTGGGGCTTGAGGAGCAAAAAAAATATTTTTCTATCGACGAAGTTGAAGAGATCCTTCCCATGGTTGAAAAGCTGATAATAAAATTAAGGCGCCTTGACCGCACCCTGGATATGGTCGAGTCCATTGATGTCGAGACAGAGGAAGAGGAAAGCTATTCCCACCTCAGGAGCATGACCAGGCTGAATAAGCACTTTCACAAGATGTCGTATGATTTCTACAGGTCGCTTGAGGAACTGGAAAACATGGGATGCATAGTCAAGGACATAGATAATGGCATTGTTGATTTTTACTACAGGTTTGAGGACAGGGACGTTTTTTTGTGCTGGAAGCTTGGCGAAAAGGAAGTAAGCCACTGGCATGAAGTTTTCGCAGGATTCCAGAGCAGGCAGCCGATACTGGACCTTACTAAAGGATTAAAAAGGAAGTAATATTCCTGTTTCTGCATGAGAAGACCGTCAAAAGAGGTAAAGGTAGGCAAAGTGAATATAGGGGGAAATAATCCTATTCCTATCCAGTCGATGACCACGACCGACACCACAGACGTGGATGCGACTGTAAGCCAGATACACGGGCTTGAAGAATTGGGATGCGACATAATACGCGTGTCAGCCCCTTCAATGGAGGCTGCAAAGGCTTTGAAGGGAATAAAGGCAAACATTTCAATCCCGCTTGTTGCGGACATCCATTTCGACTACCGGATTGCGCTGGAAGCGGCAAAATATGTTGACAAGCTCAGGATAAACCCGGGCAATATAGGCGGGCAGGAAAGAGTGAAGGCTGTTGTGGATGCGGCCAAGGAATATTCCCTGCCAATGAGGATTGGAGTGAATCTTGGCTCTTTAGAAAGGGATCTGTTCCAGAAATACGGATATACTGCCGGAGCCATGGTCGAATCGGCTTTAAGGCACGTGAAGATTCTTGAAGAGCTTGGCTTTTACAATACAATTGTTTCCCTGAAAGCGTCTGATGTTCCGAGGATGGTTGAAGCCTACAGATTATTTGCCGCGAAGACAGACTACCCTTTGCATCTGGGCGTGACAGAGGCGGGCAGCAAGTTCCCGGGAAGCATAAAAAGCTCGATAGGCTTTGGCATTTTGCTCAATGAGGGCATTGGAGACACAATAAGGGTATCCCTGTCGGAGGATCCCAGGGAAGAAGTGCGCGCAGGAAAGCTCATTTTAAGAAGCCTTGGCCTTAGGGAAGGGGGCGTTGAAGTCACAAGCTGCCCCACCTGTGCAAGAACTCATGTCAATGTCATAAAGATGGTTGAGGAGCTCGAAACAAAAACAGAGAAAATCAAGAAGCCGATACATGTCGCGGTCATGGGATGCGCTGTCAACGGTCCGGGAGAGAGCAGGAAAGCGCAGCTTGGAGTTGTTGGAGGCGCAGGAAACACCAATCTGCTCTACAAGAACGGGCAGATTGCCGGAAAGCTGGAACAGGGCAAGATTGTAGAGACTCTGCTGAAGGAGATTGATGAAATTGAGAACAGCAATTAGGCAACTTTTATAAATAACATAACTAATTCT
>JAGVYR010000057.1 GCA_018303185.1 Candidatus Woesearchaeota archaeon
CTTAAAAAAAGACTAAGACAGCCTGCCTTTTGTTTGAGGCTGAAGTCGACAGTTATAGAATTGGTCTAAAGAGCACGGATGGGATGAGTGAAAAGATTGCAAGCCGCCTAGGAGGAGGACGTTGGTGAGGTATGGGTTGTGTGGCAATAATTGCATTAAGCGTGTTTACGAAAACCAGTAAAGTATCAATTTTTGGATTTCCTAGAATTAACTTTTTTTAATGATTTATCATACGTTTTAATAAAAGATTTTGGCGGCAGCCCTGCAATTCCAGATAATAGTCTCATTTGAAGTTCTGCTTCGGCTCTTTGAGATCGGGCATTTTCAATTTTTCTCTGATGAACATCCTTGCGCCAAATCCTAAACTCTCTAAAAGCCCCTTCAATTCCAAATATATCTCTTAATTTCATAACAAAAAAGGATTATTTCCCTTATTATATACTTTTCTGCAACCCCCGCACTTCCCCCTGTCATGCCCATTCTCTACCAGCTTATTTCCTGACAGGCTCTGCCTCATGTCCTTCATGATGCCCTCAAGCTCATGCTTCAATTCTTCAGTGTATTCCCCCCTAAATGCCCCCATTACAACAAAAAGCACTCACATTTATAAACAATATTTCTTTCCCTGAAGCTATGGAACTGAAGCAGGTTTACAGGGAAATACTGGACGAGGCAAAGAGAAAGAAAGTAACGGATTTGGATAAGTTCAACAGCCTCAAGATGCGCATACTTTCCAAGCATAAGATTAGGGCTATCCCAAAGAATGCAGCGATAGCCTCAATCGCCTCAAAAAGCGAGAAAGAAGAGTTCAGCGGAATACTGTCCATGAAGCCTACAAGAACGATTTCCGGAGTTTCCCCGATAGCGCTGATGACAGACCCTTATCCCTGCCCGCACACAATAAAAGGAATAGGGCCATGCACTTACTGTCCCGGCGGCCCGGGAAGCCCTTTCGGCGATGTTCCGCAGTCTTATACAGGAAAGGAGCCTTCTACCAGAAGGTCGATAAGGAACAAGTATGACCCATATCTTGGCGTTATGAACAGGATTGAGCAGTACATTGCGATGGGGCAGGTGCCTGAGAAAGTCGAGATAATACTGCAGGGCGGCACTTTCAATTTCTTCCCGTGGAACTACCAGCAGTATTTTGCCAAATACCTGTTCAAGGCGATGAATGACTTTTCCATTTTGTTTTACCATGAAAATGAAACAGATTTTGAAAAGTTCAATGCCTTTTTTGAGCTGCCTGCCAATCTTGACGACAAAGAAAGGACAGAAAGGATACAGGAAAGGCTGTGGCTTCTGAAGAATCTTGATTTAACGGACAAGGATGTTTTGGAGGCTGCGGATAATGTTTTTTTCAATGGAAAAAATTCAATGAAAAAAGAAAAAACAATGGATAAAACTGAAAAGATAAAATCAAAAAATGCCGAGAGCGATGAAAAAATACATGAATTAATTGGCAAAGAAACAATAAAAAAAATAAAATCAATAAAAAACAAAAAAATAAGGGAAATTTTTCTTAAAAGGATTGAAGGTATAAGGGAAATAAAGGATTTTGAAAACCATTCAACGAATGAAACTATTTCAATAAGCAAAGGCATTGCAAAGATAAGAAGCAATGAAAATGGAAAAACAACAGAAAACAAGGAAAATATCCGAAATAAAGCCGATTCTAACATTGCGGCAATGAAGCGCGTCCTCAATAAAATAAAAATCCACAATTCCGATTCTGTCTCTCTTGAAAAAGAGCAGGAAAGGAATGAGACAGCAAGGATAAGATGTGTCGGATTGACGATAGAGACTAAAAGCGACTATGCAAGGCTCCTTCAGGGAAACCAGATGCTTTCTCTTGGAGCAACAAGGGTAGAGATGGGCATACAGAGCATTTATGACAAAGTCCTGAAATTGACCGACAGGGGAAATACTGTCAAAGATAATGTTGAGGCAATAAGGATACTGAAAGATCTGGGCTTTAAAATCAATCTGCACCACATGCCCGGGCTGCCTTATACGACAAAAGACATGGACAAAAACAATCTCAAGGCGCTGTTTGAGGATGAAGATTACAGGCCAGACATGCTGAAGCTGTATCCGTGCATGGTGATGGAAGGCACAAAATTATATGAAGATTACAAGGCAGGGAAATTCAAGCCTCTGTCAACAAAGGAAGCTGCTGAGCTTATTGCATGGTTCAAGCAGTTTGTGCCGCCTTACTGCAGGATTATGAGGGTGCAGAGGGATATTCCCACGAATATGACTGAAAGCGGAGTTGACAGGACAAATTTAAGGCAGTATATTGAGAAGGAAATGAAAAGGCGCAATATAAAGTGCCACTGCATACGGTGCAGGGAAGTCGGGCATAAACTGCACATAAATCCAAAATTAAAGCTTAATGAGCCGAAAATAATAACTTACGAATACAAGGCCTCAAAGGGAATGGAATTCTTCATCTCAATGGAAGATGCAGGGAATGATGCATTGTTCGGATTTTGCAGGATGCGCATTCCCCATGAAAGCCTAAGGAAGGAGATTACTGAGAAAAGCGTTCTGATAAGGGAACTTCATGTCTTTGGAAGCGCTGTTTCCATAGGGAAAAAAGGAAAAATACAGCATACAGGCATCGGGAAGAGGCTTCTTAAAGAGGCTGAGGAGATTGCGAAAGGATACGGCTTCGATAAAGCTGTGGTTATTTCAGGGGTTGGCGTGAGGGATTATTACAGGAAGCTCGGATATGGAAGGGAAGGGGCTTATATGGTTAAGAGGCTAGTCTGATTAGCTGTATCGGTTTTAAAGAATTATTCTTAGCATACTCTATTGAAGAAAGGTCGAAATTTAATATTCCTATCAATGTGCCAAAAAGTTCTTTATAAAATCCCTCTCCATGTGGAGTGATTTTAATATGTGAGCGCTTGTAAGATCCGGCCCATTTTCTTTTGGGCTCTATATACCCCGCTTTAACTAATTCCCTTAATGCTTGCTTTACTGCTTTCTCACTTTTTTTCCCTATTTGTTCCATAACGGAATCATAGCTGAAATACTCTGGCAATTTGGCACTTGCACCGACTATATCGGCTGCTATTCCCGGGTAACGGCATTTGCCTGACAAGTGTTTCCATTTTCCTGGTTTTTTTGTAAATGAATATTCTATCTGAGCACCATTCTTGGAACTTATAGAATCATATGAAATCACCCCTATACTCTGGAAGTATGAAATCCTCTTTGCAACTGCTGATTTGGATATGCCAAGATCTTTGCTAATCTGGGAAAGTGTAACAATTCCATTTCCATATATGTGCCTTAATATCTGAAAGGTGTTGTATGGTCCGTCTCTTTGGTTCCTCCCGAAAATATCATCTAATGATGTATTATACTTCAAAGCAACTGACAGAGCAAATCTTGCGGCTAAGGCTCCATAATCTGCTCCCTTTCCGCTTAACATCCATTTCTTTTTCTTTTTTCCTCCCCTTACAAAAGGACCTAAAGCCTTTGCATCCCCAAGGTGATTTGTATAGTTCCTGTTCTTTTTTGGGCGCCTGATAGATTTTCCGGTTAGCCCCATTAATCTAAATTCTATGTCTGTGCTTGATACCGGTTGGTATTCATATAAAGCAAAGCTTAATATCTCCGCTTTAAGGTTTGAATTTATTGCTCCAAACAATTCTTTGACTTTTGAATCCAGACTTTTAGTTGCCATCTTACAATAGTAATAGAAGTGGACTTTTACTCTTAAATATTGCTATTCAACATTCAAAGCAGCCCTTTGCACAGCCTCTGTAAGGGCTGGGTGAGGGTGGACAGAATTGATAATGTCCTGTACTGTTCCCGAGCCTGCTTTCATCGCGACAACAACTTCCTGTATCAAGGCGGATGCATCAGGGCCTATTATGTGACATCCCAATATTTTTCCTTTTTTGTCAGCTAGAATCTTCACAAAACCGTCTTTTTCCTGCAGTGCCTGGCCCATGCCCGTGCTTTTATAATTGCAATAGCCCTTTGAGCAAGGGATTTTCTTTTCCTGCAAATCCTGCTCCCTCATTCCGACTCCTGCAATCTGGGGGCTTGTGAAAATAGCATGTGGCATTGCCTCGTAATTGACTCTTTTCTTTTTGGAAAAAATATTATTGTAAACACATTCTGCCTCAAGATTTGCTGAGTGCTTGAAGAACCATTTTCCAGCTATGTCGCCCAGAGCCCAAATGCCTTTCACATTTGTTTCCATGAAATCATTCACTTCAATATAGCCGCGTTTGCTTGTTTTTATTCCTGAGGCTGTGGCATTGAGGGTATCTGTGTTTGGGATTCTTCCGACAGCGACAAGCAATTCGTCAGACACTATTTTCTTTATTTTTCCATCCCTTTCTGCATAGACCACATACTTTACATTGCTCTTTTCAACTTTTGAAGCCTTGTATCCTGTGCAAACAGAATGCTTTTTTGAGAATATTTCAGTGAATTTCTTTGATATTTCTGAATCTTCGTTCGCTAATAGGCCATCTATAAATTCCAGTATAGTGACTTTCGTGCCTAAGCTGCCGAAGAAATGCGCCAGCTCGCAGCCAATGTAGCCGCCTCCTATTATTGTCATGGTTTTCGGCTGTTTTTTCAGCCGAAGTGCTTCATCGCTTGTAATGTATCCAGCTTCCTTAAGGCCCGGGATTGGAGGCGCGAATGGCCTTGTGCCTGCCGCAATAACTATTTTTTTGGCGGTTATTGTTTCATTCCCAACTTTTACAAGCTTATTTCCTATAAATTTTGCCCCTGTTTTGTAAAGAGTGGTGTTTTTATCCGAGATTATTGCCTGCTCAATCTCTTTTGCTTCCTTATCCACGATATTTGAGGCCCTTTTTATTATTTCACTGAACCTTATTTTGGTTATTTTTGAATTAATGCCAAATTTCCCTGAGCCGTTTATTGTTTCGGCAATGTCAGCAGTATGCAGAAGAATCTTTGACGGGATGCAACCGCGGTTGAGGCAAGTTCCTCCTAACGGCCCTTTTTCAATGACCGCAACCTTCAAGCCGTGCTCAGCGGCTTTTGACGAGACTTTAAGCCCCGAGCCCCCGCCTATCACAATAAGGCCAAATTTTTTCATTCTTTTTTCAATATTAGGGTATTATTTAAATATTTGGGATGGATTCCGCGTAAAATGGAAATAAGGGGCTATAGGGATGAGGATTATGGCAAGGTTAAGGAACTCCTGATGGCTACAGACATGTATGCTGAGGGAGTTGATACGAAAGATGCCTTGGGCAGGAAGATAAAGTTCAGCCCTGATTCCATAATTGCTGCCGAAGAGAACGGAAAGATAGCTGGAGTGATTTACTTAACCATAGACCCATGGATAACCTTCCTGCACCATCTTGCAGTGCATCCGGATTTTGAAGGGAAAGGAGTAGGGACAGCGTTGATTGAAGAAGCCGAAAATATAGCTAAAAAGGCGAATGCCAAATGGGCAGCCCTCATGGTTGAGACAAAAAAGGCAGAGGCAAGAAAGTTTTATGAGAAAAAAGGATGGAAGACAGTAAATACAAATAACCTGATGTTCAAGGAGATAAAATAAAATGGCAGTGCAATTCCCCAACAAGGACGAGATTGAATTTAAGGAGAAATTTGTTGAAAGGTACAGCAAGCTGACCGATTGGGAGGAATTCAAAGCATGTTCCCTATCTTTCCTGAGAAGGTCCATTAGAGTCAATACATTAAAATTTTCTGTTGAGAAATTGAAAAAAAGGCTGGAAGGCAAATGGGAGCTTGAGCAGGTGCCGTGGTGCGGGGAAGGATTCTGGATTGAGCATAAAGGCATTGGAGAGGAAAAAAGAAGGGATATAGGGAATTTGATTGAGCATTCTTTGGGATATTTCTACACGCAGGAAGCAGCATCCATGATCCCGCCCTTGGTTTTGGCGCCTCAGGAGCATGAAATTATTTTGGATATTGCCGCTTCTCCCGGGAGCAAGACGACGCAGATTGCACAGTACATGAAAAATACAGGAGTTTTGATTGCGAATGACTACACTTCAGAAAGAATGAAGCCTTTAGGCCTGAATCTGCAGAGATGCGGAGTTTCAAATGCAGTCATGACGTTGATGCAGGGGCAGTGGTTCAGAAACATGGAATTTGACCGCATTTTGGTGGATGCTCCCTGTTCAGGCACAGGCACAATAAGGAAAAGCCTGAAAACACTGAGGATGTGGAATCCGAATATGGTTAAAAGGCTCTCCATAACTCAGAAGCAGCTGGTTGAGACAGCCTTCAATATACTGAAGCCCGGCGGCACGATGGTTTATTCTACTTGCAGCTTGGAGCCGCATGAGGATGAAGCAGTTGTCGATTTTTTGGTTAATAAATTTGAAAATGCAAGGCTTGAAGAAGTAAATCTTCCCGGGCTGAAAAGGTCAGAGCCGATACTTGAGTTTGAGAAGGAAAAATATTCAGACGAAATAAAAAAATGCCTGAGAATCTGGCCGCAGGACAATGACACTGAGGGCTTTTTTGTGGCGAAGATCAGGAAGGAAAAGCCTGCACTTTAATCATTATATGTGCTTATCCTGAGTACATTCTGGGAAGGATAGGCATATTATTTTCTAAATGGAAATGTATCTGCAATGTATACTCCCTGAATTGCTCAAACCCATATAATGCTGTATAGGCTGTCTTGACCACGCCCGCTTCATCTAACCCGGCCATTTCAGGGCAAATAAGCACTGCCAAACCATAAGAGGTAAATAATCCCCAAGACAGTGTTTTAGACGGGCTTTCCAAATCGCGTTCCAATAAACCAAAAAAGCGCCTTCTGAAAGATTCAGTAAGCCCAATCACTCCCGTTCTTTCAAGCAGCGCATCGATGTTGGCTAATACTGATTTTCCAGCGTTGGCTATTGTATCCAAAGTGACATTGTTGCCGCCTGAACTCTCCATCATATTCATAATAAAAGCAGACCATTATAAAAACCTAATGAAAAATCAAAGAAAAAATCTTAATAAAAAGAAATTTAATTATTCTTCCTGCTTGCAGCCGTAATCTCCT
>JAGVYR010000058.1 GCA_018303185.1 Candidatus Woesearchaeota archaeon
CTACATTAACCGCCGAGCGTGGATACGTCAATGCCTGAAAGGCCTGACGAGGGAGCGAGGCGGAAGGGGATTATAAGGGGTGTCCCCTTATTTCATTTTGATAATCTATTTCATTGTGGAAATCTGATATTTTGAAATCTTCTGATTTTTCCATTTCAGCATATAGTTCTTTGAACTTATACTCAAAGTACTTTTCATTTACAAGGTTTGTCATATTACGTCCGTAAATGGGATATTCTTTCATTATTCTCAACTTGAAGCCCCTAATATCAAGACGTTTGAATCTCATGTTTCTAAGAATTAGACAAAGATTCAAAAGCTCATGTAAGTAAGAAGGAAGTTTTCCTTTGTAGTATTGAAGAAGTTCTTGATCATTTGAATTCAGGTCTACCCCTTTAGATGTTTCTTCAACGTCTTTTCGTGCTGCAGAATCTAGTAAAGGGATATTTTCTTCAACTTGCTTAGTCATGACTTGTTTTAAAATTTCTTTTACGTCTGCATTATCTTGACTAATTTGAATAATGTTAACATTTTCTATTTTTGTTACTTTATTCTCAGAACCAATTTTAAATATAAACTTAATCGCACCAGAAATATTTTCTGGAAATTTGATATTTAGACTATCTAAAAGCTTTTTTAACCATTCAGGCATTTTTATTTTTAACCTTCTTCGCAATACGCACAATTTCTTGAGGACTACCACGAACAAAGGCCAAAGAACCTTTATCTATACCAATCCAGTCATCAATGTGCATTTCTTTTCCGTCCCTTGAAAGCACTTTCTTTACTGGCTCAGAATCAGTAATTATATAACTATCTTCATCTAATTTAAAGTTGAAAATGGAAAGGAGCATTTTCTTTGTTTCTCTTTCTTCTGAAAAAAATATTTCATTGCTCATGAATGTACTAGAGACGAATTTCCTTTATAAATCTTCTTATTATATTTATAAATAATTTGAAAAATATACGATCTCAGACCCCCAGTGCTGCGCACATATAGACTCGCTTAGCTCGATTTATTAGCAATTCAAAAACTCTGCGGGCGCAGGTTTCCAGAACTCCGCTTCGCTCGTAGCTGGAAACGAACTTAACAGGAACAGATGTTATACGAAAGCGAGGCTTTGATGCCGAGCGGTATTTTTTCGCGCCGAGACTTTAGCAAAACCGTCTTTTCTTTTGGAAAAGTTTATGGAATGCCCCGCGTTTAAGCCCACGTTGTGAGACCCCAAAGGGTTCGCAGTCACAGGATTAAGCGAAAAGTTTTGGGTGAAGAAGTTGAGGGTATCCGGAGCAGTCAAAATAGGCATGTTTATATAGGAAAATGTCAATAATCAAACTTCAAGAGGATATGATGAAGCGAACCGCACTTTCGTTCAGTTTATTGATTCTATTACTTTTAGTCTCTTCTTGTGAAAATCTCGACATCTCTAAGTTTAGTGATGAAGATTTAGAGAGGATATCTGACAAGGCAATTGTTTGTAATGCCCCCTATATCCGATTTGCAACTTCTTGTTGTTTAGACCAAAATGATAACAAAATATGTGATGTTGATGAGGGGCTCATTGCCAGAGACGATCCTAATGGATTTGATGAAGGAATTTCGGTGTCAAAAGATGATTCCAAGTGTGGGACAAAAAAACAACTCATTTGTCATAAAGAATTAAATAACAAGAATCAAGAGCTTTGTGTCGACAAATCATCTGTCCAAGCACATATTGGACATGGAGATTATGTAGGGGAATGCTCAACAAACAATAAATGTGTTGAGTCTTTTGATGATTATTTGTCAATGGTGGTTAAAAATGAAGATGTAGCTCATAATCTTGACACTCCGATTCCCGGTGGAGCACCACCCGATTTAATTGAAAATGAGTATGTAAAAACAGGAGAAACTTTTACATCTAGGATTTACTTTAAAATAATGTGGGATACGGAATTAAAACAGTACCAAGATTGTTTAAAACAAAGTTCTGATAAGGACCAATGCAAGTCTCGTTATGCCCACGAAATTAAAAACCCCTGCTTATGCGATGAGATAAATGAACCAGACACAAGAGATTTTTGTTATAGGAGTTTAGTTTCCTTTACATCAGACCCTTCGTTATGTGAAAAAATAATTAGTCAAAAAGAAAAGGATACATGTTACTCTATATTGGGTTCGAAGGCAGAATTTACCGATTATTGTAGCAATATCCAGGATGAGACCATTAAAACATCTTGTTTTGATAGTTCTTACAGATTCAATGCATTGTTGAAAGGGGACATAATTTATTGCGAAAGAATTGCCTCAACAGAAATAAAGGACGAATGTATCTATTCTTTATTAATCAACTCTACTACGATTGATGGTTGTTATTGCAATAAAATCCGAGGGAACTACAAATACGATTGCTTTTTAACTATAGCAAAAAAAAGAAAAGAAAGTGATTTCTGCTCATTAAGTGGTGGATGGATGGCCAATTGTTACAAATCTTTTTCCCAATCAATCCCCAGAGACGTATCAATCTTACAAAAAAAAGTTTGTAATCCTAACTTCATAGATGAAAAACACTCATTTTGTAATCTGGAAGGTGGACCATGTAGCGAAGTTCAAGTTACTGAGTATACTAATGTTGAAGCCATCTCAATAGGGCTAAGTGGATTCCGAGAAAAAATAAGTCTTAGTATGGGTGGGTGTACAGAATATATACCTCAAGTTGTAAGACAAGACACTTATTATGTTCAATGCCCATATAAACGAGGAACAGATTTTGAGAATACCTTTTCAATTACTTACCCTTCTGGTTCAACCAAATCAGGAAAACTATATTTGATAGATGATGATATTAACTATGCAAGTACTTCTGGTTATCCAGCTTTAAGAGTTAGTTAAAAATTGACTGCTCCGTTTCTCAGAAGATGAGTTGTTCGAGCTTTGTATGGGAGAACAGAGAACCATCGAGAAAGTGCAACTGCAAGACACGAAAAAATATCTGTATAGCCTGAGCAAAACGCGTGACAAAGCCGTTCCGGGGTAAAGCTTTTATAATCCCTGATTTATTTTATTGGCATGCCTTACAAGCTGAGAAAAGCAATAATTGAGGACGCGGCTTTTGTTTCTTTGGTAACAGCGGCTGTTGACGTCTACAACAAGGAGACGATAGGGCTGCTGATAGGCTCTGAGCACAGGGGAAAATTAAGGATCAAGAATGCAATAGTCTACCAGAAGGCCGCAAGGAAAGCAGATGAAGTCAGCATCTCCTTTGCATATGAAAGGCGCATAGACAGCATATTAAGTGACATGGTGGGCTATCACATTGTCGGCGATTTTCATTCTCATGCGGACTATGTGGATGCGCTGAGCAAGGCTGACATAAGAGACATCATAGAATCCGGAATAAAGATCACGCTGCTCCTCGGCGTTTATACAGGGTTTCCTGCCAAGAGATGGGAATACGACAAAAAAAATAAGGTGCTGGGCGGCACGATAGACGGAAAATATCTTGTCACGATAAAGGTCTACTGCAGGGAGTACCAGTCAAGGAAGCTGGCAAAACTGAAGATTGAGTGCCCTCTCATCGGGAAGATGAACAAGATGCACAAGGATTTGGATGTTAAGAGTGGAAAGAAGAAGAAATCCAATACCTTTAAATAAATAAGAATCAGCTGAGTATTATGCCTCCGAAAGGCTGGAAAGAGGAATTTGAAAAATTCAGGATAATTCAGAAATGCCCGAGATGCGGCTCTCTTGCCTTAAGCTTTGTGGATGGAAAGCTTCTTTGCGGGGAATGCGGCTTTGAGCAGAACATAGGGCAGATAAAATAGCGCGGTGAAAAAATGAAGGTCAACAGGGAGCAGAGGGTTGGGATTTTTGTAGATGTGCAGAACATGTACTATTCTGCCAAAAACGCATACGGCGCCAAGGTGAACTTTGCCAGCATTCTGAAAGAGGGTGCAAGGGGAAGGGAATTAGTAAGGGCAATAGCTTATGTCATAAAGGCAGACATCAAGGAAGAGAAGAATTTTTTTGATGCCCTTGAGAAGATAGGCTATGAAGTGAAGGCAAAGGACCTGCAGGTTTTTGCAGGCGGCGCGAAGAAAGGAGACTGGGACATCGGGATAGCGATGGACACAATAGGCTTGGGAAATAAGCTTGATGTCATTGTGATTGTAAGCGGCGACGGGGATTTCATCCCTTTGGTGAAGCATCTGCAGATTTCAATGGGATGCAGAGTCGAGGTTATTGCATTCGGCCAGTCATGCTCGGGAAAATTGAAGGAAGAAGCTGACCTTTTCATTGACATGGACACGGACAAGAGGAAATTCCTTATGAGTGACAATAAGCCCCGCGCTTTTGCTGAGCAAAAAGAGAAAACTATTTAAGACAACCCAAGACACGCAATATCATGATAGGGGTGACAGCAGATAGCTTTAATGAAGAGGTGCTGCAAAGCGATAAAGCTGTCCTTGCCGTTTTTTCTTCAGATCAAAGCAGTAAATGTGATAATGCATTGTCAATTCTCGAGAATCTTTCAGAAGAATTTAGCGGGATAAGATTTGTAAAAATAGACATAATTGAAAATCAGGAATTCGCTTCAAGGCTAGGGATTGGAATTGTGCCGAGTTTTGTGCTCTTCAAAGACGGCAAGGCAATCGGGGGATTTTCGGGCTCTGATTTAGGGCAAATAAAGGCAAAGACAGAAGAATTGGCCGCTAAGATTAATTTTGTTACTTTATAGTGGGTAAAAATAGAAAGCTTTTTATATTCAAACAAAGGGGGTAGTCAAATTGGAGAGACAATTTCCGGAGATAGGGGAGTTAGGCATAGAGAGTGAATTGGAGAATGAATTTGTGCTCCAGAGCCAGCAGATGGCCGCGAAGCTCAGGGAAAAAGGATTTAATGTGAAAAAGATACTTTGGGAGGACAACCAGGCGTCTTAGAAATGTACAAGCCAAATATCTGGGATGAGGACAAGTGGAACATCCACAGCAGCGGCTACGGCAAGCATGATTCCCCTTCAGATAAGGCAGGGTATCATGAGGGCGGCCATTACAGCCATGAAAAAGACAAGGACAAATACGGCGCAAACGACCTTTACAGCAAGAACGAGAAGAAAGATGAAGATGAGAAGAAGAAAGAAGACGATGAGGAGACTATTGATGATGCAGTGAAGGAGGAAGACAAAAAGAAGGAAGAGGAAAAAAAACAGCAGGAAGAAGAGGATGTCTTTAAGCTTGCATCAAAGCAGCTCACTCCGGCCATGCAGCTTGAAGGCAGCAAACCAGAGAAGAAGGCCAGGAAAAACAAGTCTATTGAAGAGGCAATAAGCAAGGCAGTAAAGCAGGAAAAGGAGACAGTAATACTGGACCATTAAAATGGAAGGAAGCCCATATTCACCCGGATTTGAAATTTTAAGGAGGACGGCAGTATACGATCCCGGAACCCACGGAGACATAGGCACGACCGCAACCTACCTTTTCCAGAATGATCCTCCCGACTACGCGGCAATGTTCTACCACCCGACTGAGCATGAGATGATTGCTTCGATAAAATACAAGCAAGAAAACCCAGGGTATGATGACGGCCTGAGGGAGCTGCAGGAAGCTTTTGATGGCGCGCCGATTGAGTTCTATATTCCGAGAAGCATGGCTTCCGAAGACGGGGCCGGAAAAGCATCATTTCCCGTCCTCAGCCAGCTTAGGGATGCCCGCGAGAGAATTGAGAACGGCATAATAAGCGAGATTGAAAAGGCGCAGCAGCAGGTAAAAGAGATGAAGTTCACAATGAGGGATATAGAGATAGAAGACACCCTTATACTGAGAAGGAAGGTCAGGGCAAGGGAGTTCATTCTGGAAAGCGGCTTTGTCCCGAGAGAAGGTTAGCATCCTTTTTGCGAGGCTCTTCGATTGACATATTAAGGAAGTTGAAGGGGACGCTCCCTACGGGACTTCAACGGTACATTCAGAACAACAGCAATAGCCGAGCCTGATGCTAACCCGAGCACCAGCGAGTCTCGGGACAAAGCCACGGAAAGCAAAAGGGATTTATAGTTGCTGGCTAATTTCAGCTTATGGCCAAAAGAAGATATGCCCTTATTTTTCTTGCAATAATCCTTTTGCAGTCCATGCTCTACATCTACTCTGCCCGCAGCGTCGCATTTGACAAGAGCTTTTATCCTAAAGAATTCGGAAAGCATGGAGTATATGCCCAGCTGCAGGGCTATGATGCGGATGCAATAAATGCAAAAGTACTGGGTTATCTGCATTCTGGGGACAACGGAAACATGATTGCCGAGGATTTCTTCAATCCGAGGGAAAAGGAGCACCTTCTGGATGTGAAAAAAGCTTTTCATTATGCAAACACGGCGTTTTTTTATCTTGCAGCACTTGTTTTCATTGCCCTGCTGCTGCTGTTTTTCATTGAAAAAAAGGAATTTGTGAAAAATACAGGGAAAATATTCCTTGGAGCCGGGATAATAAACCTTGCCCTGATGGCTTTTGCTTTTGCTTTTGTGTATTTTGCCTTTGCCCAGTCCTTCAGCACATTCCACGAAATGTTTTTCGAGGCGGGAACGTACATATTTGACCCCGGCGCAGAGAAGATAGTATTGCTGTATCCTGAAGAGCTTTTCTATGATGCTGCAATAATCATTGTGATGAAGTCCATGGCCGCTTCCATCGTGTCAATAATCTCCGGATATATCATGCTGAGGCATTCTAAGGTGCGGGAAGAGCAGTAAAAAAACAGGCTGCGTTCAAAATCTCATACTTCGGGTTGCCATCGTTCACACTAAATGAGCTTTTCACAGGCCTGCCACCCCGCAGGGGGCAAGCCCCGTCAGGCTAAATGAGCTTTAAGCTGGTGCCCACAAACCAGATGGCAACCTGCATTTTGAGCGCAGCCTAAAAAAACAAAAAAGTATTTATACACTCATCCTATCGGCTTTTTCATGAGAACGCCATTGATTGCAGCCAACTGGAAGATGAACAAGACTCCCAAAGAAGCAGA
>JAGVYR010000051.1 GCA_018303185.1 Candidatus Woesearchaeota archaeon
CTGCCTCTCAAAAGAAGAGGTCACAGAAAAAAGCCAAAAAATCATTGAAAATCTAAAAGCAACAAAAGAATACCGAACCTCAAGTTCAATTCTCTTTTATGTTTCCTTCAATAACGAAGTCTCAACAGTTGAATTGATAAAAGAACTTTTAAAAAATAAAGAAAAGAAAGTATTAGTCCCTTACGTCGAAAAAAACAACCCATTGCTTCAGGTTTCATTATTGGAGGATTTTAATGATTTGGAGAAAGGAACATACAGCATTTTGGAGCCAAAAAAGGAAAAAATAAAAAAAACTGATGTAAAAAAGATTGGCATTGTGCTTGTGCCGGGCATTGCTTTTGACAAAAAAGGCCACAGGATAGGCTACGGGCACGGGTATTATGACCGGTTTTTAAGAACTTTGGATAAAAAAGCGGTTAAGGTGGGATTGGCTTTTGACTTTCAGGTTGTTGAAAAGGTCCCGAAAGAAGGGCATGATGTGGGGCTGGATATTATTTCAGCAGAGATAAGCTGCATAAGAATCGCTAATTAGCTTCCAAAATTGACTCAAGCTTCCTCATACTTTCAGCGTCTTCAATATTTGCCCTGTAACCGACCGGATTTCCGCTTTCACGAAGCTGTAAAATTGCAGTTCGCTTTACAAGCCCTCGGCTTACATATTCTTCTACAAGGATTTTAATATCGAAAGGCGCAATTATACCATAATGCCCTTCTGGGAAAAATCTTGAAGTAGGCTCATCCTCTCTGCATTTCGATGCTATTAACCGGGGGGAATAAAACTCTTCTGGATTATTCCCTTGTGCAGTTAAGGAATATAATGCGCGCAGAACTTCTTTCTGGGCTTTCCTTAAAATTCCTTGATCTATGGAGCCTGTAGATCTATTTTTGACCTTCATACTGCCGGAATAAGTTAAAATATTATAAATATTATCTTTAAGCCAGCCAACAGAAAACTATATAAACAAAATCGCATGAGCCTGACTGTAAAATAAGCGGGTGTTTAAATGCCAATGATGAACGACATAGAGAAAAGCGATAAAGAGGTCTATAGCATAATTCTTCGCGAGAATAAGAGGGTTGAGGAAGGCGCTGAGATGATTCCCTCTGAGAACTTTGTCTCAAGAGCTGTCTTGCAGGCATACGCCACCAATTTCACAAACAAATATTCCGAAGGCCTGCCCGGCAAGCGCTATTACGGGGGCAATGAGCATGTTGATGAAGTTGAAACTTTGGCAATAGAAAGGTGCAAGAAGCTTTTCGGATGCGAGCACGTTAATGTCCAGCCGTATTCAGGCAGCCCTGCAAATCTTGCCGTCTATTTTGCACTTATGAATCCCGGCGACACAGTCATGGGCATGGACCTGAGCTGCGGCGGCCATCTGACGCACGGCAGCCCTGTTTCCTTCTCAGGGAAATGGTTCAGGAGCACATCCTACATGGTCAATAAAGAAACGGACCTTCTTGATTACAATGAAGTAAGGCGGGCTGCAAAAAAAGAGAAGCCAAAGCTCCTGATTTCAGGGCATTCAGCATATCCGAGAAAAGTGGACTTCAAGGCTTTCCAGGAGATTGCAGATGAGGTAGGGGCTTATCATCTTGCTGACATCGCGCATATAGCCGGAATGTGTGCTACCGGAGTGCACCCGTCTGCGATACCTTATGCTGATGTTGTTTCTACCACTACCCATAAAACTTTGAGAGGCCCGAGGGGCGCAATAGTGATGTGCAAGACAGAGGACAGGCTTAAGGCGCTGTACGACCCTAATGGAAAGAAAAACCTTGCGCAGAAGATTGACTCTGCTGTTTTTCCCGGGCTTCAGGGCGGCCCGCATAACCATGTGACTGCAGCCAAGGCAGTCGCATTTGGGGAAGCGCTGCAGCCTTCTTTTAAGGAATATTGCAGGCAGATTGTGAAGAATGCGAAGGCGCTTGCCGATACTCTCATGGACAAAGGCCTTACTTTGACCACAGGAGGCACTGAAAACCATTTAATGCTGATAAAGCTGAATGTCTTGGGGCTTACAGGAAAGGGCAAGGAAGTGCAAACTGCGCTTGAGGCAGCAAACATAACAACAAACAAGAATTCGATTCCGTATGAGCCGGGCAGCCCTTTTAATCCCTCAGGAATAAGGCTGGGAACTCCTGCTGTGACGACAAGAGGATTTAAGGAATCCGAGATGAAGGAGCTTGGCGAGGGCATTGCGAAAGTGATACATAACCACCAGGATGCGCAGGTTATTGCTGCTGTAAAAAAAGATGTCATTGAGCTTTGCAGGCAGTTCCCATTGTACCCCAATCTGACTGTGCTGAAGTAGGTTTTTTATTTTAGGCATTTTTCATTGAAAGTGAGGCATTGCAAAAGTTTTAAAAAGATTTACCGGAATAAAACTGCTGGAAAGCCAGAGCAAAAAAACAGTAAAAAAGATTCATTAAAAATAATGAGCAATAAAATAATTAAAAAACAAAGCCATTAAAAGAACAAAAGCAATAAAAAATAAAAACCAATGAAATTTCAAAAACAAAAAATGCCAGCCAACATAATAGACGGAAAGGACATCGCGGAAAAAATACTGGACAGCGTGAAGGAAAGGGTTTCAAAGCTGAAGGAAAAGCCGAAACTGGCCCTTGTTCTTGTTGGAAATAACCCTGCTTCAGAAGTATATGTCAATTTCAAGGAAAAAGACTGCCTGAAGTGTGGCTGCGGGTGTGACCGCTATAATCTTCCTGAAGATATTGATGAAATTGCGCTTCTTGACCTTGTTACAAAGCTCAATAACGACCCCGGCGTGCATGGCATCCTTGTCCAGCTGCCCCTGCCTAAGCACATCAATGAAAATCTGATAATGGACTCGATACTGCCGCACAAGGACGTTGACGGCTTTACTCCCGTAAACCTTGGGAATCTCGTGAATGACAACAATTTCCTTGAGCCTGCGACAGCGAGGGCGTGCATTGCGCTTATAGAATCTGTTGAAAACAAAATCGAGGGCAAGAATGCAGTTGTCGTAGGAAGAAGCAGCATTGTGGGAAAGCCAGTTGCCTTGCTTTTGCTTCAGAAGAATGCCACTGCCACGATATGCCATTCAAAAACAAAAAATCTCAAAGAACATACAAAAAATGCAGACATTCTTGTTGTTGCTGTTGGGAAAGCAGGTTTGATAAAGAGGGATATGGTGAAAGAAGGCGCTGTTGTGATTGATGTGGGCATTAGCAGGGTCAACGGAAAAATAGTCGGGGATGTTGATTTTGATTCTGTCAAAGAAGTGGCAGGCTTTTTGACGCCAGTGCCGGGCGGAGTAGGGCCGATGACAAGGGCTATGCTTCTGGATAATTTATTGATGGCTTACAGGCTGAAGCCGAAGATGTAGGAATTTTAGCTATAAGTGATTGGTTTTATAAAGCATAAATCATTACCCTAGGTCAAAATGCCGGCAGAGACATTATTGATTAAATTAAAACAGCTTGAAAGACCAATTACCGAAACCTCTAGAACTTCTTTATTGTCAGATTTAAGAGCTCATCAGGTTCCAGATATGGATGGTAGAAGAACAGCAAAATGGAAAAGGGGGAATATATATTTTCATTCTTTGCAGGATTTATTGCTGGCTCATTTTGAGGTTCATAATAACCCGGGCCATGATAACAAAAGGCTAAAAGAATGCCAGGCTTGTTTTGTTAAGGATTTGGATTTGTATCTTGCAGGCTTTCCGCAAGAGGAAGAATCCATGAGGCGCATATTTGAATCAGTTTTCAGTGTTGGGACTTCAGCATACTGGCACGAAGATCCAAATCTAGTCAAAGAGCTTTATAGTGTGTATTTAGCTTTGGATTTTGAAGGGATAAGGCCATGGGTTCGTCTCGAATAAAATATTTCACTACCCTGTTCTTCTAGAATCTGAGATACTCTAAAACAGCGCCGCTGCAATGCTTATCCCCAGCACTGCAGCCAATAAAAGGCCGAACAATATATGGAACAGGAGTACGAAGATAAACCTCCAATACAACAACCTTTATAAATAAACCTGACTTACTAAATTTACGTGGGTTCACGTGATACGTCTCGCTGTTCTGGCATCAACAAAGGCAACTGACATGCAGGCCATAATTGACGCCATAAATGACAGGAAGCTGGATGCCGAGATTTCTATTGTAATAAGCGACAAAAAGGACGCGTATGCTCTTGAAAGGGCAAAAAACCACGGCATAAAGGCTGTTTTCATTGACTATGGAAAATTTGGCTACATCAAGGACAAAGAGCAGAGAAGAGAGGCATTTGACAGGGAGATTGCAAAAGCTCTTGACAAGGAAAAAGTTGACCTTATCCTCTTAATCGGATACATGAAATTCCTGAGCAAGTGGTTTACTCAGCAATACAAAAACAAAATAATGAACATCCATCCTTCCCTGCTGCCGAAATTTGCAGGAGGCATGGACAAGGATGTGCACCGGGCTGTTTTGGATGCAGGAGAAAGGGTTACAGGATGCACACTGCATTTTGTGGATGAAAGCCCTGACGGCGGCCCTATAATCCTCCAGAAAGAAGTCCGGATTTCATTAAGCGATGATGCCCAATCCCTCAAAGAAAAAGTCCAGAAGGCAGAGCAGGAAATCATTTTGAAGGGCATAAGGCTTTTTGCGCAGGGAAAATTGGCAGTAAAGGGCAAAAAAGCAATCATTAAAAATTAAAATGGCAGAAGAAGCACTGGCGGCAGAAAGAGCATCGGAAAGTAAGGAAGAAGCAGCTCCGGATATCCATGGCATAGACTGGCTCAGCAACAGGAAAGTTGTCATTGGAGTCTCACTTATCGTGGTGAGCTTTGTGCTGGGGCTGTTTGGAAAGATTCTGCCGCTCGTAAAGCTTGGAGACCCTGTTTATGTTTATGCCGGCATTATCACATGGGTAGTAAGCTGGGCAATCCTTTTTTTGGGAGCGCTCTTTATAGGGAGAGGCGCAATGAATTTGCTTCAGCAGCGCGTAAAGTTCCATGCTAAGCGCTCAATGAAAGAAGCTTACAACTACACCAGGGACCTGCACAGGAAAAGCATGGAAAGGCTGAAATCAAAAAGGCAGCTTAAATGAAAAACGCAATAATATCAGTCTACAATAAGGAAGGCATAGGGGAATTTGCGAGAGAGCTGGCCAATCTGGGCATAAAAATAATATCCAGCGGGGGCACTGCAAAGAAGCTGAGGGATGAAGGAATAAAGGTGCAGGAAGTTTCTGAATACACAAAAAGCCCTGAGATAATGGACGGGCGCGTAAAGACACTTCATCCAAAAGTGCACGCAGGCATTCTTGCAGACCGCGACAATCCTGAGCACATGAAGCAGCTTGCACAGGTTGGGGCGGAAACTATCGATATAGTTGTTGTAAACTTCTATCCGTTCGAGGAGACCGTGAAGCACAACCCCACTTTTGATGAGGCAGTTGAAAATATTGACATTGGCGGCCCTTCTATGGTGAGAGCTGCTGCGAAGAACCACAAGCACGTCCTTGTTGTTGTTGACCCGAATGATTATGAAGGCATAATCACCGCAATAAGAAGCGGAAAAATAGACGATAAGCTGAAGCAAAAGCTTGCTTTGAAGGCATTTGAGCATACAGCCAGATACGATTCCATCATAAATAATTACTTCAGGGAGCAGTTTTCAGGAGACCTTTTCCCTGAAACCCTGAACCTTACCTTCAAGAAAAGGCAGAATCTGCGCTACGGCGAGAATCCCCACCAGAAGGCAGCTTTCTATGAGGATCCGATAATCTTTGAATCGGGCCTCGGGACAATGAAGCAGCTTTGGGGCAAAGAATTATCGTTCAACAACATCCTGGATATTGACAACGCATTTGACCTTGTAAAAAACTTTGACAGGCCGGCTGCGACTGTAGTGAAGCATACAAACCCTGCAGGATGCTCAATAGCAGATACAATCGATGAGGCTTTTGAAAAGGCATATGCTGCTGATTCCCTGTCGGCTTTCGGCGGCGTTGTCGCGCTTAACAGGCCGTGCACCAAAAAAATTGCTGAGAGCATAGGAAAAGTTTTCATGGAAATTGTAATCTGCCCTAAATTTGAAGATGGCGCATTTAAGGTATTAAAGTCAAAGAAAAACATAAGGCTTCTTGAAACAGGAAGTGTTGATGTTTCCGAGAAAGGCTATTACCTTAAGAAGGTCGTCGGCGGTGTGCTTGTGCAGTCAAGGGACAGGCCTAAAATCTCCGTGAAAGGCCTTAAGATTGTCACAAAAAGGAAGCCGACAGCAGATGAAATGGAGCAGATGCTTTTTGCTTTCTATGTTACGAGGCACGTCAAGTCAAACTCAATAGTCTATGTAAAGGGCAATGTGACAGTGGGCATCGGCGCAGGCCAGATGTCAAGGGTTGATTCTGTAAAAATAGCGAATGAGAAAGCAGGCAGGAAAGCGAAGGGGGCTGTCATGAGCTCAGATGCTTTCTTCCCTTTCAGGGACGGGATTGACGAGGCTGCAAAGGCAGGGATAAAGGCAGTAATCCAGCCGGGCGGCTCAATAAAGGATGAAGAAGTCATAAAAGCTGCTGATGAGCACGGAATGGCTATGGTTTTCACCGGAATAAGGCTGTTCTGGCACTGAATTTCTTATTTTTCTGGCTCTGTAGAAAATAAGCATAGTGCCAATATGCGAGCCCTGTGAAAAGCTCATTAAGCATGACAGGGGAAGTTTGAGCTATGCTCGAACTAACGAACGGAGTGAGATTAGCCCTATGGGATGGCATGCCTAAACAGTGCTTTTTCATTTATTTTATATCAATAATAATGGAAACAACAGTTGAATTGGAAAAGGAAACCGAAAGAAAATTCATTTTGCTTCACGACAGGCCGAACTGCATAGGCTGCGCAGCTTGCGAGGCTGTCGCGCCTGACTTCTGGGAGATGAATGAAGACGGAAAATCTGACATAAAGGGCTGCGGCCGCAGAAAGGACGGATGGCAGGAGAAGGAGATTGAAGAAGGAGACTTTGCCCAGAACAAGGATGCGGCGGAATCGTGCCCTGTCAACGTGATACATCTTGCGAACAGGGAGACAGGAGAAAAGATTATATAGGTTTATTCTTAATTTACTTCCATGAAAAAATGCCCAAAGTGCGGTTCTGAAAACATCAAAATAGGGGAATATATTGGCTCAGAAGTCCTGAAATGCAATGATTGCGGCTTTGATGAGTCAAAGGAACTTGATGTTTTTCCAGAAGAGAAAGTTTCACAGAAAGCGAAAGAAAGTTATAGCCCGTATAAAGCCGGCGGTTCTAAGCGTTCAAGATAGCTACTTGTGCTTTGCATCCAGCATTTCAAGCTGCACCTGCTGTATCTCAAGAAGGCGCTGCCACTGGTGCTTCAGGAGATGGTCAACCTTTTCGTTGAGAAGCCTGATTTCCAGCTCTGCCTTGAGATTTACCTTGTAATCATGCTGCGACCTCAGCCTGTCCCTGTCCTCCTGCCTGTTCTGGCTCATCATGATTACAGGAGCCTGGATTGCTGCCAGTGTCGAAAGCAAAAGGTTCAGGAGAATATATGGGTAAGGGTCAAAAGGCCTTTTGAAAAGCAGTATTGTATTTACCGCAACCCAGACAAGCAAAAAGGCAAAAAATGAGATTATAAATTTCCAGCTTCCCCCGAATTCTGCCACTTTATCCGAGATTTTCTCTCCGAAAGAAAGCTTCCTCTCAAACCTTTCCTCGATGTTTTCCGAGATTATGTCATGCTCCTTTACGCTTTCAAGGACGTTTTTCTCAAGGGTGTCCAGCTCTCCGAGCTCTGTCACGAGAAGGTCCTGTATATGCTGCTCCCTGAACCCCCTTAGGTCAAGGTTGCATATGTAGCCGAGAGGCTCCCAGTCTGGATGCACTTTCCGTATGGTTTTTACAATAGGCTCCCTTACAAGCTCTGCGGGAGTCACTCTGTTAAGGCCTTTTTTGTGCTGGCAGATATTGCAGACAACAACGCCATTCTGCTTTTTCTCATTGTTTTCCATATTGGCACATTAGCTGCTATTTCACAATATGGGGAGTATTTATTTCTTGTGAAATTCAGAGCAGCGTTCAAAATGCAGGTTAGCAGCCAAAGGTGAGCCCATTTTATTTTTCCAGTTAAATAGTTGAGGGGGATGCCCCTGCTGGGAAATCAAAGATTTCCGGCACCGCTTCGCGGCTATGGGGCTTCAACGATACTTTGCCATGTACGTAAATTGGGCGAAAGCTGCTAACCCGAGATTTGCCTGCAAGAACGCTCGCCTTTACAGCAAGTTTGAGCAGGCTCGCGTTCAGGTGAAGCGAGATTTTGAACGCTGCCGAAATTCAGAAAAGCTTTTATTCTTCAAAATCAATGGGCTATAACCGGAACTTGTCCGGGATATGGCCTTTGCCAGCCATTTCTTCTTGGAATATTGGCATTCTTCTGTCAGTAAGAAGCCTCGGGGTGGCCTTATGGAAGAAAGAAGATGCGTTGCGTGCGGGTGCCAGCTGGACAGGAATGTGCTGGACGATTCCGGCCTGTGCAGGGAGTGCGAGATGTGGATGCTTAAGCTCAATAAGGAGCAGGCATTTTTGGACCTGTAAATGCACAATAACGGGCTCTGTAGAAAATGAATATGGTGCCATATTGCGAGCCTTGCTTATAGCTCATCAAGCATGACAGGGGACGCTCCCTGCGGGATGGCATGCCTGTGAAAAGCTCATCAAGGCGAGCAGGCACCATACGAGCGAAGCGAGATTTTCTACAGGGCCCAAAATAACCCAAAATATTAAAAATTGAGGCTGTTTGATGCTGTTTATGGAGCAGTATTTATCAGCCTTGAAAAAAGTTCTTGAAGAAGGCGCTGACAGGAAGGACAGGACCGGGACAGGAACAAGGGCATTGTTTGGAATGCAGATGCACTTCAATCTTGAGAAGGGATTTCCTGCCCTCACCACTAAAAAGCTGGCATGGAAGAGCGTTGTTTCTGAATTATTGTGGTTTATAGAAGGCTCCGGAGACGAAAGAAGACTTGCAGAAATATTGTACGGAACAAGGGATTCTGATAAAAAAACCATCTGGACAGCAAATTTACAGGCAGATTACTGGAAGCCTAAAGCGAAGTTTGAAGGCGATTTAGGCAGGGTTTATGGCGTCCAATGGAGGCACTGGAAAAATCCAGACGGAAAGGAAATTGACCAATTAAAAGACGCAATAAAATTAATAAAAGAAAATCCAACTTCAAGAAGAATAATTGTAAATGCATGGAATACAGGAGAATTGGACAAAATGGCCCTGCCGCCCTGCCATACTTTCTTCCAGTTTTTCGTTGCTGACGGCAAGCTAAGCCTTCAGATGTACCAAAGGAGCTGCGACATGTTCTTGGGAGTGCCGTTCAACATCGCTTCCTATTCATTATTGCTGCACTTGGTTGCGCAGGCTACAGGGCTTAAGGCAGGAGAATTTGTGCACACTTTGGGGGATGCGCATATCTACCATAACCATTTTGAGCAGGCCAGAGAGCAGTTAAATAGAAAGCCGCTGCCCCTGCCAGCATTAAAGTTAAATCCTGCTGTTAAGGATATTGACAAATTCACAATGAAAGACATTGAGCTTCTGAATTACAGGCACCATGAGCCTATTAAGGCGCCGATGGCGGTTTAATAATCAGGTCAAGTCAAGCGCCGCATCTTCGTCAGTTTTTTGATTATTCTTATTTTTTGAACCATTGAAATTTGTTTATTGAATAAAAAACTGTTCCCACGTTTCAGAACAAGTAACCTGCCTCAGATGCATATTGGCGCTTGCTTGACTTGACCTTTAACCATTCAGATACATTTAAATCCTCTTCTTCCATACCGGCGGCTTATGAAAATATGGATGCTGCTGAAAAACCCTGAAAATTACAACATTAACCGCTTCAAGGAGGAGGCAAAGAAGCAGGAGACTATCCTTGAAACTGTCTCTGCCGAGGATTTTGACATAATAGCAACAAAAGAAGGCAGGAAGAGCATCTACCTCGGGGGAAAGGAGATTGAAGAGCTGCCTGATGTCTTAATCCCGAGAATGGGCTCAGGCACGACTTATTTCGCTTTGGCAGTCATAAGGCACCTTGAAAACCTTGGCGTTTTGGTGCTGAACAAAGCTGAGAGTATTGAGCTTGCCAAGGACAAATTAGCCTCACTGCAGCATCTTGCAAAGCACAACCTCCCTATCCCAAAGACAATGCTTGCAAAGTTTCCCTTCAACATGGAGATAATAAAGAAAGAATTCTCTTTTCCGATAATCATAAAAACGCTTTCCGGCTCCCTGGGAAAAGGCGTCTTTCTGTGCGACAAGAAGAGCAGCCTTGAGAATGTCATGGACCTTATAGAGTCTTCAAAGGATTCCGCAAAGAATTTCATCTTCCAGGAATTCATATCAGGAAGCAAGGGCAGGGATATAAGGGTTATTGTCATAGGAGGAAGGCCGATAGGCGCAATGCTGAGAGAAGCGAAAAAAGGCAGCTTCAGGGCAAATTTTTCAGCAGGCGGCAAAGTCTCCAATTTCGAGCTTAACCCTGCTGTAGCATGGCTTGCTGTCGAATCTGCCAAGCTGACCAGCCTGGACATCGCAGGAGTGGATATACTTTTTGACGGAGAAAATTATTATGTCTGCGAGGTCAATTCGGCCCCGGGCTTTGAGGGCTTTGAGAAAGCCACAGGGGTAAATGTCCCAAAGATGATATTTGACTATATTGACGTGAGGAAGTTCGGGAGTGAATAGGTTTATTATTATATAGTAGTGATCATGGAAAGATTTAAAAAGGCTTATTGATTTTCTGGCTATATGGCTCAAGTATACAAATATGAACTAAGGCTAGATAGCCCAGAAAAACCTTTTAAATTTACTGGCGTCATAGCGGCTAGCTTAATCAAAGATTTATACGATGATACACCTATCTCAGTTTATTTTGCTGATATAAGAGATAGATATGGCGGCGTATGGGCTCCCATATTTGGTAGATGGGACAGTGGTTTAGAACGTGCTCTCAGATCGCTCGGTGATCTTGACTTGTCTATGGT